>CAJMMY010000079.1 GCA_905214605.1 uncultured bacterium
CCGCCGCTTTGAGCGTCTGGAGGCTCTGCGGGACGAAGTCGCTGCTGCCGGCGCACCCGGCTGCATTCTGCCGGTGAAAACCGATGTGCGCGACCCGGCACAGATTGACGCAATGTTTGATACCTGCTTGGCTGAGTTCGGTCATCTGGACGTTCTGGTGAACAACGCCGGTATGCTGGACGGTCAGCTGCCCATTCACGAAACGTCTCCGGAAATCTACGATATGATTTACGAAACCAACCAGAGAGCCGTTTATCTGGGCTGCCAGAGAGCCATTAAGATTTTCCTGGAGCAGGGAACTCCCGCAAACATTGTGAACGTAGCCTCCGCTGCATCTCTGCGCGGTCTGAAGGGCGGCACCATGTACGTCATGACCAAGCATGCCGTGCTGGGCATTACCCGGAACATCTCCGCATCGTTCTTTGAAAAGGGGATCCGCTGCAACTGCATCGAGCCCGCAAACATTCGCTCCGAAATCAATAAGGTGCCCCGGGATTTGGGCATCGGTATTCTGGAGTGGCAGATGCGCGCCGGCAACGCCGCACCTCTGCACACCATCACCCGCCCCGGCGAGAAGAAACCCATTCTGGGTACCCCCGAGGATTGCGCAAATCTGATTACATTCCTGGCTGACGATGTCGCCGCACGGTACATCTCCGGCGCAGAAGTGAAGATTGACGCAGGCTGGCTGAATATGTAAGTTCAATTGGCACATTAAAATAAAAAAGAATTCAACAAACGGAAAGGAAGATTGCAGAAATGTCTAAGTACTATACCGATTATTACGGAACTCATATGAAGTTTGATGAGTATCCGAAGTTTGGTGTTCTCTCCAGCTTGAAGGTTATTACCACCGGCGTGAATATCGCAGGTCCCTTTGCCGGCGCAATTATGGCTGAAATGGGCGCACAGGTCATTCAGATTGAGCACCCCAAAATGCCTTGCTCCACCCGCGGCAACTACGGTTATGCACAGGAACACAGAAACGGTTTCTCCGTGTCTATGGATACCCACAGCAAGCGCGGTCAGGAAGTCTTCAAAAAACTGTTGGAGTGGGCCGACGTGTGGATTGAATCCGGTCGTCCCGGCGCTTATGCAAAAATGGGTCTGAGCGACGAATACATCTGGGAGAATCTGAACAAGAAACTGGCCATCGTCCACGTTTCCGGCTACGGCCAGTACGGCCCGGATAAGGATAAGGCTGCTTACGACGTTTCCGGTCAGGCTATGGGCGGCTATATGTACCTGAACGGCACCAGCCCCACCTCTCCTCCGCTGAAGGTCAACCCCTATCTGTCTGACTATGCAACGGCTCTGAATGCAGCAATTCTGGGTCTGTCTCTGGTCATTCATGCAAGAGAAACCGGCGAAGGCGACAGCGCCGACCTGTCTCAGTACGAAACCATGTTCCGTCTGCTGGGCAGCTATCCCGCCGACTGGTTCAACCGCGGCTATCCCGGCCCCGGCGAGCCCGTCAGATGGCGTACCGGCAACGTCAGCGACCAGTCCTGCGGCTTCTCCTTCTATGACTGCAAGGACGGCACGATTTTCATCGGCTGCGTAGGCGCAGGCAACGTCAAACGCGGATTCCCCATCTTCGGTCTGCCTCTGCCCGGCACCACCGACCCGGATATTTACGAGGGCTTTACCGGCGCTCTGATTACGCTGCCCGTGGGCCAGCGTGTTGAAGCTGCCATTAAGAAATATTGCTCCGAGCGTACCGTTGACGAGGTCGAGGCAGAGCTGAACGCAGCAGGCGTTCCCAACCAGAAGGCCTTCGGTCCTGACGATATTCTGAAGAACGAGCAGTATGCAGCCCGCGATGACATCATCACCTGGACCGACAGCGTCTACGGCGAGATGAAGGGCGCAGGCATCATGAACAAGATTAAACGGAATCCCAGCGAGATCGTTGCTCCCGCTCCCACCCTGGGCGAGCACAACATCGAAGTGTTCAAGGCTATGGGCTTCGACGACAAGTTCATCGACGAGATGTACGAGGCCGGCGAATTTGGCGGCATGGATCCCAAGGAAACTGCAGAGCGTTGGAGACTGAAAGAGTGGCAGTTCTTCTGGCGTCCCGACCAGGCAGAGAAACTGGGTCTGTAATTAGGCGAATCTCCTTTCAATATACCAGCAAAACCAGTTGAATCAAAGCGCGGAACAGCGCGGGCCATTCGGTCCGCGCTGTTCTGTGCTATTCAGGATTGGGAAATGGGCTGAAACCGGTAGGCTTGGGAAACCTGGGGGTATTTCTCCCGATCTACCGGAGAGCAGAACATTTCCAGCGGCCGGATAAACAGTTCCCCTGCGCCGTACAATGCCCGATAAACCATGTAAAGCTCCCGGGTTTCGGAATGGGTGGCGGTGCCCACGATTTCGTAAAGGTACCGATTGGGCTCCGCGGCCAATTCCGCATCAGTCAGCAGGGTCCGCTTGAAATGCTGCACCCGCTGACCGGGATAAAAGTGATACTGCATACTGTCTGCCTCCCCGTCTTTTTCCGGCAGTATAGCAAATTTTTCTCTCCGGGGCAAGAAACGGCTGAACAGAATGGGGAAAATGTCGGTTGTTTCTTGACGTTTCGCGGCAGTGTCGGTATAATCAAAAGGTAATTGACCCCCAAACAGAATCGAATATTAGGAGGCAGCCCTACATGAGCGAGCAGAAAGAATTTACTTATAAGAATGCCGGCATCAACATTAACGATACTGATGCAATCAAGCAGAGCATGGGTGAATTGATTAAAACCGATGACTCCCGCGTGTTGAACGGTTTGGGACCCTTTGCATCTCTGTACGATATCAGCTTTCCCTCCATCAAGGAGCCGGTGCTGGTGCTGAAAGCAGAAGAGCCGGGTTCCAAGCAGAAACTGGCTGCAGAGTCCGGCTATACCGAGTCCGTCTGCCATGATATGATTAACCACTTGGTGAACGATACCGTGGTCATGGGCGCAACGCCTCTGGCTGTTCTGGACGTCATCGTAACCGGTTCTGTGGACGGGGATACCCTGAAGCTGCTGGTGAAAGGCATGACCGATGCCTGCAAGGAAAACGAGTGCGCACTGGTGGGCGGCGAGACCTCCATTCAGCCCCAGGTGCTGGACGCAAATACCTACGTGCTGACCTCTTCCATGGCCGGTATCGTGGAAAAGAGCCGGATTATTGACGGCAGCAAAATTCAGATTGGCGATGCCGTTCTGGCCATTGCCTCCAACGGTCTGCATACCAATGGCTACACTCTGGTGCGTATGCTGATGGATTCCTATCCGGAAATCAAAGAGACTCTGGTGGACGGCGAGACCTTCCTGGCACAGATTATGAAACCCCACACCCCCTACTACAAGGCCATCAAGGGTCTGCTGGGCACCGATATGATTCACGGCATGGCTCATATTACCGGCGGCGGTATTGAGGGCAACCTGTGCCGCGTGATTCCCGAGGGCATGAAGGCAGAAATCGATTTGGGCAAGATTCGTCTGCTGCCCCTGTTCCGTTTCATTCGCGAAAAAGGCAATGTGCCCGATGCAGAAATGATGAACAGCTTCAACTGCGGCGTTGGTTTCAACCTGGTGGTTCCGCAGGAAGTGAAACAGCAGGTGATGGACCACGTGAGCCAGTGGTACGACTGCTACGAAATCGGCACCATTGTGGAAAGCGATGTACCGGGCATCAAACCCAGCCAGACTGCAAAGAATATCCGCTTTGTGGGTCAGCTGGAGAAGTAAATTCCAAACAGAAAACGCTGTGCAGCATCCGTCGCTGCACAGCGTTTTTATTTGGCTTGATTCAGTTGAAAGATGCCCTCAGTGCTGCTCCATGCGGGCTTTCAGCGCTACCTGCTCGTCCATGCGCTCTGCCAGATAGTATTCCAACGTCAGCAGGCTGTCGGAGAAGTACAGGTCCTCTTTGATGATGCCGGAATCTTCCGGGATTTCCACCACGGCATTGGTAAAGTTCCAAATGCCCTTGACGCCGGCTTTCACGGCGGCATCGGCGGCAATCTGCGCATATTCGGAGGGGACACACAGCACGGCTACGTCCACGTTGTTCTGTGCGCAGAAGTCGTTTACCGTTGCGGAATCGTAGATGGGAATTCCGCGGAGAGTGGATTTGCCGATCATGCGCTTATCCGGGTCGAAAGCAGCCAACAGCTGGAAACCGCAGGCCTCAAAGCTGAAGTGGTCCAGCAGAGCCCGGCCGATTTTACCCACGCCCATGACGATGGCCTTGTAGCCCCGGTCCATACCCAGAATGGCGGCGATTTCATTCCGCAGGCTGACCAGATTGTAGCCGTAGCCCTGCTGACCGAATTCACCGAAACAGCTGAAATCCTGCCGAATCTGAGAGGGCGTCAGGCCCAACTGCCGACCCAATTCGTTGGAAGAAATGCGTTCCACACCGGCAGCACTCAATTCATCCAGCTTACGCAGATATCTGGGCATCCGCCGGATTACGTTATTGGAAATTTTGATTGTTTTCATTGTTAAACGCTCCTCCACACATTCATTGATTCTCACATAGGGGTTCATGTCATAGTTTATCCTTAGAGTACCACGAAATTGTCATCATTTCAACAACTTTCCCCCGGGTTCGTAAGGATTTAGAAGAAAGTGTCGGTTGCTCATGGGGAAAAAGTGTGGTAAATTGGAGAAAAAACCGGGAGATGACAATATGGGAAAAGGAACTGTGATTGTATACGGCGGCGGGGACGGCGACCGGAAAAAGCTGAAACCCCTTTGCGGAAAACTGGATTTGCGGCTGCGATGGGTGCTGCCGGAGGAAGTGCATCAGCCGGTGGGTGCCTTTGCCGGAGCGGTGAAATTCCGGGAAACGGCGGAGCCCGGGGAGTTGCCCGGCATGATGCTGGTGTTTGCCAATGTGACTGACCGGCAGCTGGAAAGCTTTCTCAGCGGCATGAAAACAGCGCGGGTGGGAGCGGGCAGTCTGAAAGCGGTGCTGACGGAGACCAATTCCCGTTGGACCGGACCGGAACTGTACCGGGAATTGAGCCGGGAGCGGGCCGAATTGGAGCCCGAGATCTGCTCGCCGGGAAAAACTGATTCCGATGCTTGACAAAACGAAAGCAGAGGCATATAGTGGATTCTGTACCAGCACCGCTGCACGGAAACCGTCAGCGGGAAAACTAAAAAAGGGGAGCCTGCGGGAGTGGGCTGAGAATCGGCTGGACCGCCGTAACCCGTGACCTGATTTGGACTATGCCAACGTAGGGAAATAAACGCGACTGCACATACACAGCGGCGAGGCCTACGGGGCTTTGCCGCTTTTGTTTTTGAAAGAATCGAGGAAAAATCTTATGAATTGCAAAAAAGAAGATTTGTTGTTATATGCCATCACCGACCGGGCGTGGCTGAACGGACGGAGCCTGTATAGTCAGGTGGAGGAGTGCTTGCAGGGCGGCGCAACCTTCCTGCAGCTCCGGGAGAAAACCTTGGACGAGGCAGCATTTTATGAAGAGGCTGTGGAGCTGAAAGCACTGTGCAAGCAGTACGGTGTGCCCCTTGTGATCAATGACAATGTGGACATTGCCGTGAAAATGGATGCAGACGGCGTACATGTGGGGCAGAGTGATATGGAGGCCGGCGACGTGCGGGCCAAGCTGGGACCGGATAAAATCATCGGTGTATCCTGCAAAACCGTGGCAGAGGCACTTCTGGCACAGCAGCGGGGGGCGGACTATCTGGGCGTAGGCGCGGTATTTCCCACGGACACCAAGGCAGACGCATCGGAAGTGAGCTTTGAAACCCTGCGGGAGATTTGCGCAGCCGTAGACATTCCTGTGGTAGCCATCGGCG
>CAJMMY010000080.1 GCA_905214605.1 uncultured bacterium
AGCGCCGTCTCTCCCGCCACTTCCGTCACATAGTCCTTGATGCCGTTTTCGTAGAGATACTGGGTGGTTTCAAACTTTCCGTCCTTCTCTACCTTCAATACAAACCGAACCCCGGCATTCACCACTGCCTGCCGGCGCAGCACATCGTGGTAATACGCTTCCGGGATATTCACATCGGTGAACACCTCAATATCCGGCTTGAACCGAATGGTGGTGCCGGTCTGTTTCCGGTCGGCGGGCTCCACAATCAGCTCCTCGCCTTTTTTTCCAACAGGCTCGCCCTTCCGGAAATGCAGGTTGTATTTCTTGCCGTCCCGGCGGACGGTTACGTCCATATATTCGGAAGAATACTGGGTTGCGCAAGAGCCCAAGCCGTTCAGACCCAGAGAAAACTCGTAGTTTTCTCCCTCTTCATTCTGGTATTTGCCGCCGGCATACAGCTCGCAGAACACCAGTTCCCAGTTAAATCGTTTTTCATTGGGGTTCCAGTCCAGCGGGCAGCCCCGGCCGTAGTCCTGCACTTCAATGGAACCATCTGCATAAGCGGTCAGGGTAATCGTATCGCCGAACCCTTCCCGGGCCTCGTCAATGGCGTTGGACAAAATTTCAAAGACTGCATGCTCGCAGCCTTCCAGACCATCGGAACCAAAAATAACCCCCGGGCGTTTCCGCACACGGTCGGCGCCTTTCAACTGTGAAATACTGTCGTTGCCGTATCTTTCTGCCATACGTTCTCCTCTTCTTCGTGTATCGTTCTATCGTTTCTCGTTAGAAATCGCTAATAATCCAATAGGGTAGTATATCTTAATCTTTGGCAAATTGCAAGCCCGCCAACAGGCGGCAGACCGCAAAAAAGCAGGAAGTCCGGTTTCCCGGTCTTCCTGCCGAATCTGCGGACACCGCATCAAGCGCAGCCCCCGCCCGTTGCAGCGGGGGGTACATTTCCCGGCTGCTCCTTGACTTCATCGGTCCGCGCTCCGCCGCATCCGGCGGATTCCATCACAGCTGCCGGGTTCCCTTTTCCCAGGTGCAGCCGTCCGAAACGGCAGGCGGTTTTCCGTTGCGCCGCCCCGCTCCGTTTCCGCGTTCGATTCATCGTCCGGGTTTAGTATTTCCCGGGATTTTCAAAAAATGATTGCAATTTTCGGAAACATTGTTTATTTTAGTTAGACGGTGAATAGAATATACGGAAAAGCCTCAGGAGGGTTTTTCATGTTCGAGAAACGGAAAGCAAAAGCCGCCCGGCAGCGGGAGCTGCAAGCTCTGCAAAGCGAGATTCAGACCCTGCACAGCGACTTAGACGAACTCTATTCCCGCTTTGACCGGGTGACGGAGCCATCTCAGGTTGACGCCTGCATTTATGAGATGAACGCCCTGCGGTCAAAATACGATTATGCCGTCAAATGTCTGAAAGCATGGGACGGCGGTTCTTGAAAGGACGGATACATATCATGGAATGGATTGGAATTGCCATTCTGGCTGTGATTGCAGTGGTACTGGTACTGCGGCTGCTCAGTGCGCCTCTGCGTCTGGCAGTCAAGCTGCTGATTAACGCACTGGTGGGCTTTGCCGTGCTGTTTTTGCTGAATTTTGCCGGAGGATTTGTGGGACTGTCTCTGGGAATCAACTGGCTCAATGCCATTGTGGTGGGCATCTTCGGTGCCCCGGGCGTGGTTCTGCTGCTGCTTTTAAAATATCTGCTGTAATCCGAAAACGGACCGTTTTCCTGCTTTTGCAAGAGAACGGTCCGTTTCTTATGTTCGTTTCAAGGTTTTCAGATAGGCTTTCGTTTCCGGCGCAATGCGATGACTCTCCACCGCTTTCTGAATGGCTTTGTTATGGGTCCAGAGCGTCAGCCGATGCTCCTGCAAATAGGGCAGCGCCGCGTCATATTGTTTCACCAATGCCTCGGCAAACAGCCATGCCGCCGCCATATTGACGTAATAGTCTTCCGAAGAAATCACCGCCAGTTCCAAAATCTCCGGGGTGAAATGCTCGTCCAGAAACTGCCGCAGCAGGGTCACCAGACCATACCGCACGGTGTAGGTTTCCCCGGATTGCACCCACGTCCGGCATTTTCCCAACACTTCCTCCGGGTGTTTTCGAAATACCTTGGGCGCAAACAGGTCGCACACCGCCCAGTTATCCACATAGGGCAAAAAACGCTCCGTTTCCGCCATGCAGGTCGGGTAGTCCTTGATCTGTTCGATGAGAAACCCATGGAGACAGTTCTCCTCGTAGTACGTATGGGGCAAATCTGTCAGAAATTCGGAGAGCTCCGGCTCGTTCTTCAGCTGCTTGGCATAGGCGCGCAATTGTGGCACCCGCACACCGATAACCCGCTCCTTTTCCACCGTGGGCATCAGCCGGCTGTGAAACTCCCGGTACTGCAAATCCTGCCGTTCCATCAGCCCGGTGCGGATTTCCTCGGTCATCACTTCAGATCCTCCAGTGCCTCTACCACCTGCTCCAAATGCAGACCGTGGGAGGCTTTTACCAGAACCTTCATGCCCGGCTCCACCAATTGGGGCAGCGCGGCAATGAGCTCTTCCTTGGTATCAAATGCGGTCACGGCTGCGCCGTTTTCTTTTGCCGCTGCCCCAATGTCCCGGCCCAGCATGCCGCAGGTAATCACCCGCTCCAAGCCGGAATGGGCCGCTTTTTCTCCCATTGCCCGGTGCATTTCCACGGAATCGGGGCCCAACTCATACATATCCCCCAGAATGGCAGCTTTTTTGCCTTCCAGCATCGCCAGAGATTCCAACGCAGCGCCCATAGAATCGGGGTTGGCATTATAGCAATCGTTGATGACGGTGAGGTATCCGGTGTCCGTCACATTCGCCCGGCCGCCCACCGGCTGATACGCCCCGATGCCTGCAATGATGTCTTTGTCGCTCATGCCGAAATTCATAGCCACGGCGGCAGCGCCCAACGCGGCGGTCACCATCTGTTTGCCGTAAGCGTGAATCTCCACCGGGATACGGCGGTCACCGCAGACAATGTCGCAAATCGTACCGTCCATGCCGTTCAGCCGCACATTTTCTGCATGAACCATGTTCTCTTCCGTTGTGCCGAAAGTCACGATTCCTAACAAGCTCTGATAATGCGCCAGCAAATCATCGTCTCCGTTGAGATACAGCGTTCCCGTAGCGGGCATATAATGCAGATGCTCGGTTTTGGCTTTCAAAACGCCGTTCCGGTCATGGAGCGCCTCCAAATGGGAGTGTCCGATGACGGTGTACACCATATCCGTGGGCCGAACGATTTTGCCCAGCTGCTCCATCTCACCGAAGTGAGAAATTCCCATTTCCACCACAGCCACCTGATGCTCCGGCTGAATCCGGGAAACGGTCATGGGAACGCCCAAATCGTTGTTGAAGTTCTTCTCCGTTTTCAGTACCCGATACCGGGCGACCAGTACGGCGGCCACCATTTCCTTCATCGTGGTTTTTCCCACGCTGCCGGTAATGCCAATCACGGGAATCCGCAGGGTTTTCCGATAGGCCTCGGCAATATCCGCCATGGCTTTTGCCACATCCGGCACCACCACGCAAGGTCCGGCAACACCCTCGGGCACATGAGTCACCAACGCACCGGCAGCGCCGGCTGCCAACGCTTTTTCCACAAATGCGTGACCGTCCACCTTTTCCCCGGGCAGGGCGGCAAAGAGATTTCTCTCTGTAATCAACCGGCTGTCAATGACCAATTCATTGGGCTGCAAGGCTTTTCCGCCCTCCGGACCGGCATACGCACCGCCGCAGAGCGCCGCAATCTGTTCTAACGTCAATCCTGTCATTTCTCGTATTTCTCCAAAGATACCTGAATGATTTTATCGCACAGCTCTCCGAAGTTCATACCCTCCGCCGCAGCCATCTGGGGAATCAGACTGGTGGGCGTCATGCCGGGCAGAGTATTGGCCTCCAGACAGTACAGCGTATGTGCCTCATCGTCTGCCATGATGAAATCAATGCGGCAGTATGCGTCAATCATCAGCGCTTGGGTGACTTTCTCCGCCAGACGCTGAATCCGCTGCGTATCCTCATCGGAAATCGGTGCCGGGCAAATTTCATCTGCCAGACCGGCCTGATACTTGGTTTTGTAGTCGTAAAATCCCTGCTTGGGAATGATTTCAATCACGGGCATTGCCTTGCCGTCCAAAACGCCGACCTGCAATTCCCGACCCTTGATGTATTTTTCCACAATGACCTCATTCTCATAGCGGAATGCGGTTTCCAATGCCTGCGCATATTCCTCCCGGCTGTATACCACGGAGGTGCCCACGGAAGAGCCGCCGGAGCAGGGCTTTACCACGCAGGGGAATCCGATTTCCTCATAGGGTGTTTTGCCCTTTTTCAAGGTTACGGCAGGCGCCGTGGGGATATCATTCTCCCGGAAAATCATTTTGGACAGACCCTTGTTCATGGCAATGGCGCTGCCCAGATAACCGGAGCCGGTGTACTTAATGCCGGCAATATCCAGCGCTGCCTGCAGCTTTCCGTTTTCGCCCTCTTCGCCGTGGAGCGCCAGGAAGGTAATGTCTGCCGCGTTGCAGATTTCCAACACATTGTCGCCCATGAGAGAATTGTTTGCCTGATGGCGCATGGCCTTCACGGTTTCCAAATCCGGGGTATCTGCCAGCACCTTGTACTGCGCGTCTTCCCGGGAACGGGTAAACAGCTCTTTCGGGTCGTCATACGATTCCTCGCAGCCAAAATATAAATCCATCAGCACCACGTTGTGTCCACGCTCCCGCAGCGCCCGGGCAACGCCGGAGCCGCTGGTCAGAGAAACGTCCCGCTCATTGGAGATGCCGCCGCACAAAACAACGATATTCATAATCTGTTTCCTCCAGAAAATTCATTCTGATTCAGAGCCTTTCGCTCCGTAAACAGAGACATTTTACCACACCGTCCCCACAGTATCAAATAATTTCTCCGTTCTTCGGAAAAATATCGTGCAACAGCCGGGGTTCTATGGTATACTGATACCCGCATGAAAGGACTGAATCGGATGAATTACATTGTTATGGATCTGGAATGGAATCAGGCGATGAGCTCTGATGCCTCCATTTTCAAGAAACTCCCGATCCATTTGCGGGGAGAGATTATCGAAATCGGCGCTGTCAAGCTGAACGAGGATATGACCCCCGGCGAAGAATTTACCATTGATGTGCGCCCCCAGTTTTTCCGGCGCATTCACTATAAAGTCAAGAAAATCACCGGCTTTGACAAAGAACGTCTGGCCCACGGTGTTCCCTTCCCCGACGCGTTGGAGCAGTTCCATCGGTGGTGCGGAGATGATGTGACCTTCCTGACCTGGGGCATTGATGACCAGGGCATTCTGGAGCAGAACATCATCATTCACGATTTGGATTGGAACTGGATTTCCGGCTGGATTAACCTGCAAACCATTTACTCCATGCAGGCATTGGGGGAACAGGTGCAGCGCTCCCTTTCCTCCGCCATGGAGCATTACGGCATTGAGCAGACCCGGGTGGCCCATGACGCATTGGGCGATGCATACAACACCGCGCTGATCTGCTCCCATCTGGATATGCAGAAAGGCATTCGGGATTATGCCGATTCCGCAAAAATTCTGGCCCAGCGGACCATTGAACGGCAGCGGCAGAACGAATCCGAGCCCCAGCCTGTGGAGCATAC
>CAJMMY010000081.1 GCA_905214605.1 uncultured bacterium
AGTGGCAGCCGGCCTCGGACTGGGAAATAATTTCAATTCCCAGCGGCGAGAGAATCTGTTTGAACTCCCGCAGCTTATGTGCATTGTTTGATGCCAGAATCAATTTCATTTCAGCAGCGCCTCCACAAATTCCGTCGGCTGGAAGGGCATCAAATCGTCCACGCCCTCGCCCACGCCGATATACTTCACCGGCAGCTGCATTTCACCGGCAATGGCAAACACGATGCCGCCCTTGGCGGTGCCGTCCAGCTTGGTCAGCACAATTCCAGTCAGACCTGCACTCTCTGCAAACTGCTTGGCCTGAATCAAGCCGTTTTGTCCGGTGGTCGCATCCAGAACCATCAGCGTTTCCACGTTGGATTCCGGCAGCTCCCGTTCAATCACCCGGCGAATCTTGCCCAGCTCGTTCATCAGATTGGCCTTGTTGTGCAGCCGTCCGGCGGTATCGATAATCACGATGTCCGCACCCCGGGCTTTTGCGGCGGCGCAGCCGTCATACACCACGGCAGCGGGGTCAGAGCCCTCTTCATGGCGCACAATGCCGCAGCCAGCCCGGTCCGCCCAAATGGCCAGCTGGTCCGCAGCGGCGGCGCGGAAGGTATCTCCCGCCACCAAAAGCACCTTTTTGCCCTCTTTGGTATAGGCGGCGGCCAGTTTGCCGATGGTTGTGGTTTTTCCCACACCGTTCACGCCCACCATAAGAATCACACTGGGTTTCGTTTCCAGACGCATCTCCAAATCACCGGCATTGAGCACCTCGGTGAGAATGGACATCAGCGCCTCTTTCACTTCCACGTTGGTCTTCAAGTGGTTGCTCTTGACCTTCCGGCGGAGCTCCTCCACCGTTTTCATGGTCACAGGCATTCCCACATCTGCCAGAATCAGGCATTCTTCCAGTTCGTCATAAAAATCGTCGTCGGCCTTGGTGAAATCCGCAAACAGACCGTCCAGCTGAACGGTATTCTTGGTTTTCCGCAAGCCGCCCAGCAATTTATCAAAAAATCCCATGTTATCCCTCCTGCGCGGCAATCTGCCGCTCTGCTTCTGCAATATCCAATTCGATTACCTGAGAAACGCCTTTTTCCTGCATGGTCACACCATACAGACGATTGGCCTCCTCCATGGTGCCCCGTCGGTGGGTAATCACAATAAACTGCGTGGCCGTACACATGGTCCGCAAATATTCCGCAAAGCGAATGACGTTTGCCTCGTCCAAAGCCGCCTCAATTTCGTCCATCACGCAAAACGGCGTGGGGCGAACCTTCATAATGGCAAAATACAGCGCGATGGCCACAAAAGCCATTTCGCCGCCGGACAGCAGATTGATGCTGCTGACCGCTTTTCCGGGCGGCTGCACCTGAATGTCAATTCCGCAGCCCAGCACGTCCGTTTCGTCCTGCAGCACCAGCGAGGCTTTGCCGCCGCCGAACAATTCCCGGAACGTCTCCCGAAAGCTTTCGTTAATCAGTGCAAACTGGGTTTCAAACACATCTTTCATCTGGGTGGTTACTTCCCGAATGATTTGCTGAATCTCCTTTTTGGCCTGCTCCACGTCATCTCTCTGGGCGGTCAAAAACTCGTACCGCTCGCTGACCCGGGCATATTCTTCAATGGCGCCGAAGTTGGGAGTTCCCAACCGGGCAATGGCCTGATGGAGCTCGCTGATGCGCCGATTGGCCGCACCGGGCTTTTCCACCGGTGTGCGCAGCTTTACCGCGTCGGAATGGCTCAATCCGTAGTTATCCCACAGCCGGTCGATAATCTGCTTTTCCTCCATCTCGGAGGCCAGCTTTTTCTGCTCGAATTTGGCGCACAGCCGTTCCATTTCCAACAGCTGCCGGTTGCACTCCTGGGCCTGCTTGTCCGTTTTGTTCCGCATACCCTCCAATTCCAATCGCTGCCGATTCCGCGCCTCGGCGGTTTCCCGCAGCTGACAGGTTTGTCTGGTATTTTCCTCCACGGCTGCATCGCCGGCTTTGATTTTCTCTTCCAGCGTTTCCAATTCTCTCCGGAGCTTTTCCGTTTCCTCCTGCCGGTCGGCCCGGTCGGAATCCATAGTCGCCTGCAAGTCAATCACCTGCTGCCGCGCCTGCTCCACGGTAATTTGCTCCGTCCGGAGAGACGCCTCTTTTGCTTTCAGCTCCGACAGCTGCTCCGACAGCTCCTGCCGGACCCGTTCATTTTCCGTCTGCCCCGCAGACATCTCCCGAAGTTCGCTCCGGGTCTGCTCCAGCTGCTGCCGCAGCTGCTCCGCCTGATGCTGCAAGGTTTGCAGACGATTCTGATACTCTTCCGTCTGCTGCCGGAAAGATTCCCGCTCCCGGTCCTGCCGGGTCAAGCCCTCTTCTCCGGTTTTGACCTGCAATTCCAGACGGTCCGCCTCCAAGCGGCGCTGCTGCAAGGTTTCTTCCCCGGCGTCCAGCTGTCCCCGGGCGGTTTCTGCCGCCAGTTTGGCATCCTCCACCGCCTGCCGGGCAGCCATTCCGTCCTGTTTCAGACGTTCCAAGTCGGTCTGAAGTTCCTCTCGGCGCTGCTGCAATCGTTTCAATTCATTGGCACGGGACAAAATGCCCGTGTTTTTCGCCAAACTGCCGCCGGTCATGGAGCCGCCGGCATGAATCATCTGTCCGTCCAACGTTACCATGCGGATTTTACTGCCGCCGGGTCCCCGGGATATCCGAATGGCGTCTTCCATGGTTCGGACCACCACGGTCCGTCCCAACAGATTGGAAACAATCTCTCTGTATTCCGGGTCACAAGTCACCAATCGGTCCGCCACTTCCACGAATCCCGTGTCCCGCCGGGGCACCGTTCCGGCGTCTGTTCCCCGAATCACATTCATCGGCAGGAAGGTACACCGGCCCATATCCCGCCGTTTCAGCAAGCGAATGGCCTCGGCACCGTCCTCCTGCGTTTCCACCACCACGTTTTGGGCGGCGGCGCCCAGTGCCGTTTCAATGGCAATGGCATAAGCGTCTTCCGTGTGAATCAGCTCGCCCACTGCTCCGCGAATGCCCCGCAGGCTGCCCCGTTCCTTTTCTTTCAGAACAAATCGGACTGCCCGGTTAAAGCCTTCGTGTTCCCGCTCCATATCTTCCAGCAGCGTGATGCGGGAATCCGCCGCTTTCCAATCGCCCATTCGGCCGTTGTAGCTTTCCTGCAGCTGCTGCAGCCTCTGCTCCGCCCGACCGATGGCGTTCTGTTTCTCGTCCAATTGTTTCCGCAGTCCGGCCGTCCGCTCTTCCGCGTCCTTTGCCGCCTGCTTTCCGGTTTCCCACTGCTGCCGCAGCTCTGCCAGCTGCTCCCGGCTTTGTTCTCCGGTGCTTTCCGCAGCGGTTTCCCGCTCCCGACTGGCCTGCATCTGCTCCGTCAGCAAACTGATTTGGGTGCGGCAGCCGGTATAGTCGGCGCTTTCGCTATTTTCCCGTGCCGCCAATTCTCCGTACTTCTGCCGGGCGTCTCCGGTCACCTTTGTGTTCTCCGCAACCTGCTGCAAAACCGCCAGCCCCTGGGTCTGCACAGCCTTTAGCTCTTCTCCGATGGTCTGCAATCGGCGGTCATGAGCCCCAATCTGCTCCGCCAGAGAATCCGCCCGCTTTTCCTGTTCTTCCATTTCCAGCTGCATCCGCACCAGTTGGTTTTGGACGTTCTGAAAATTGGTTCGCTGTACCGCCGCGGCGGATTCCAGTTCCGCACCCCGGGATTCCCGCAGGCTCAATTCCGCCCGCAGACGTTCCGTTTCCACGGTTTTCTCCTGCATCTGCCGATTCAGCTCTTCCCCGGCAGAATACATCTGCCGCAGCTCCTCATGGGTCGCGTCCAGATTCTGCTTGGCCGCAGCGTAATCGTTCCGCACGGCCTCCGCCCGGGATTGGAGGGTATCCAACTGTTCCATCCAGACGGAAACCTCCAGCGTTTTCAGCTCGCCCTGATACTCCAGACATTTCCGGGCCACTTCCGCCTGCTTTTTCAGCGGAGCAACCTGCAGCTCCAACTCCGCAATCCGGTCGTTGATACGCACCAGATTTTCCTGCGTTCGGTCCAGCTTTCGCTCCGCCTCTTCCTTCCGATAGCGGTAACGGGAAATGCCGGAGGCCTCCTCCAAGACATTCCGCCGCTCCTGCCCGCTGCCGGAAACAATTTCCGCAATGCGGCCCTGACCGATATTGGAATAACCGTCCCGGCCGAGACCCGTATCCATCAGCAGCTCGTTCACGTCCTTCAGACGCACAACCTCCCGGTTGATAGAGTACTCGCTCTCGCCCGTGCGGTAATATGCCCGGCTGAGTACAACCTCGCCGGCGTCTAACGGGAAGAAATGGGTAGAATTGTCAAAAATCAGGGAAACCTTTGCATAGCCCAACTTGCCGCGCTTTTCCGTTCCGCCGAAGATCACGTCTTCCATCTTCTCGCCCCGGAGCTGCTTGGTGCGCTGCTCGCCCATCACCCAACGAATGGCATCGGAAATATTCGACTTTCCCGAACCGTTGGGTCCCACAATGGCCGTTATATTGTTTTCAAACGACAGGCGCGTTTTGTCCGGAAAGGACTTAAACCCCTGCAGTTCTACGGCTTTCAAATACATGCAATTTCCTCATTCTTATGATCTGCTTAACAATTTATTTTATTCTATCTTCCCTGCTTTTGCAACGAAAATCAGGGGCGTTTCCTGATTTTTCGGCAAATTCTCTTGAATTTTCAAACTATGAAGACCAAATTCCGACACCAATGCTACATAGTTGCACCGATGCTGCCCCACCATCTGGGAAAGTTTGCCCCGGGGCACCTGTAAAATCACGTCGGAGCCGGGGGAAACGTCCCGGAGCAGCTCCCGCGCCTGATGGAGCATCATCCGGGAACGGACCAACTCGCCCAGTGCCGGGTGATACGCCCCTGCCACGGCGCCGCCCCCGGACAGTTCCTCCGTTGGGTTCAGTCCCAGACGAATCACCGGAATTCCCGCCGCATCGAAAATCGGCAAGATTTGGGCGCACAATTCCACGGCATCTTCCACCGTGTGCTCCCGATAACGTCCCTGCTGCCATAAATCGTACAGCGGCGTATCCCGCACCACCACCGTGGGATAAATTCGGACTCCGTTAGGGTGCAATGCCGCCAAGGCCCGGGCCGTATCCAATGATTCCTTGCCGCTGTCTCCGGGCAGACCGGTCATCATCTGCAAAATCAGTTCAAAGCCCGCCCGGCGAATCCGCTCCGACGCTGTCTCCACGTCTTTTGCCGTGTGCCCCCGTCCGGACAGCTCCAGCACCCGCTCGTCCATGGATTGCGCGCCCAACTCGATGGTCCGTACGCAGTAATTTTTCAGCCGCGCCAGTACCGTATCGTCAATGGCGTCCGGCCGGGTGGACAGCCGAATGGAAGAAAGCACCCCACTGTCCAAATATGGCCGGGCAGCAGCCAAAAGCACCACCTGCTGCGCTGCGGGAATGGCCGTGAAACTTCCCCCGTAAAATGCGAGTTGCCGCTGGACCTCCTGAGAGGTCGAAGCGGCTCCTTGCTCAATGGCCTGCACCACGTCTGCCGGGGAAACTGGCGTTCCCCGACCGGTGATGCGGCGCTGATTGCAAAACACACATTCCGCCCGGCAGCCCCAATGGGG
>CAJMMY010000082.1 GCA_905214605.1 uncultured bacterium
GCACTACTTTGTTCTTCTCAAGCTCTTTCATTTGTCCTCTTTCGTGACCCGCCGTATCAGACGGTTTTCATATAATACCCTTTTTTTCTCGAAAAGTCAACACTTTTTTTGAATTTATTCAGAGTTTTTTAAAACTTTTGATTCATACCTACATATTGTGGGTTTTCCATGGCCATACTATCTATATGTTCAATTCAAATGCAACGAAGTCGGGAGAGGAGCCATTCCATCCCGCAGACAGCGGCTTAAAAACCTTACCCGTCACCGAGAAAAACCTGAGAACGGTTTTCTCCGGCTGCGATGATTTTCAAACCCGGGCCATGGAAATCGGGGAACACTGCACCATTTCCGTTTTCATTTGTTGGCTGGACGGCCTGATTTCCGGCAGCAATTTATCGGAAGATATTCTCCGTCCCTTGACGGATCCCCGGCGCATGGGCGGCGCTGCCGACGCAAGCCAAGCCATTGCCCGGATTTTACAGGGCGGCGTTTACGGCGGCGCCGTAAAATCCCGCTCCGATTGTGAAAGCCTTTCCCAGGATATTTTGAACGGCTGCTGCGCCATCGTCTTCCCGGAAACGGAAACTGCCCTGAGCTTTGAAGTCAAATCCGACAAAATGCGCTCTATTTCCGAATCCACATTGGAAAAGAGTGTGAAGGGCGCGAAAGACGCATTCATCGAAACCCTCCGGGTGAATACGGCGCTGGTGCGGAAAAAGCTGCGGACGCCGAAACTGAAATCCGAGGAACGCACCATCGGTCGGAAATCCGCAACCAGAGTCTCCGTCATGTACGTGCAGGAGATTGCCCAGGAGCAGCGTGTGCAGGACCTGCTCCGCCGATTGGAGAACATTGACATTGACGGGCTCACCGCCAGCGGATATCTGGAGCAGTATCTGGTTGACCAACCGTCCTCGCCCTTTCCCCAAATGCTCCATACCGAGCGCCCGGACACCTTTGCCTCTTATTTATTAGATGGGCGCATCGGAATTTTGGTAGATGGTCTGCCCATCGGCTTTGCGGTGCCTGCCCAGCTGACCCGATTTATGCGGGTCACGGAAGACCGGGCAAACCATTTCACCGTCGCCTCCATGCTGATTCTCCTGCGCTATATTGCCTTTTTCTTTGCTCTGTTTCTGCCGGGGCTGTACGTAGCCATCGCCATGTACCATCAGGAGATGCTCCCCACCCAGCTGCTGATATCCATCATCGATGCCAAGCAGCAGGTGCCTTTCTCCACGGCTGCGGAGGTATTGGGGATGCTCATTGCCTTTGAGCTGCTGCAGGAAGCCGGACTCCGTCTGCCCGCTCCCGTAGGAAATACGGTTTCCATCATCGGCGCGCTGATTGTAGGGCAATCCGCCGTAGACGCCCGTATCATTTCACCCATTGCCGTGATTATTGTCGCCTTCTCTGGAATCTCCTCCTATACCCTGCCCAGTCAGGACCTTGCCTCCGCGGTGCGGGTGCTGCGGTTTTTCGCGGTTTTGGCCGCCATGGGCGCCGGGTTGTTCGGGGTGATGGCTGCCGCCGTGTTCTTCGTCTGGCATTTAAGCAGTCTGGAAAGCTACGGTGTGGCTTATCTGTGTCCTTTGGTGGACGGAGATTCCGGCAGTTGGCTGTGGAGCTTTCTCCGTAAACCTCTGTGGCTGGACCGATTCCGGGACCCCCGCCTTGCCGGACGGGACAAACGCCGCCAGAAGTAATTTAGGCCAGCGCCTGGAGCACAAACTGCGCCAGTGCAATGCGCTTGCCGGTGCCGTCGGTCACATCGGTATCGTAGAACTGAATCCGCCGGCCGCTGCGGCGGAGCCGGGCCTCTGCATGAATGGGGCCCTCCATACCGCTGCTGAGATAGTGAATATTACTGGACACGGTCACGGTGGGTTTCTTATTTAGAAACCGGCTGCTGCCGCCCACAGCGCAGTCGCAGCAGGTGTAAATCAATCCGCCGTGAGCCGCAGCATAGGCATTGCAGTTATCCGGATACAAATCCGCGCTGTAAATCAATCCGCTTTCTGCCCGCCCGGTCATATAAACATGGCAGGTGGACATAAAAAACGGTGTGGTGCTGGGGAACAGCAATCCGGAAACCGGGTCCGCCATGGTCTCCGGTCCTGCCGGAAAAATGGTGGGATTGGGCACCCGCTCCGCCACCGGGGGATAGGTCACTTCTTTCAGGGTAATCAGCTGCTCGCTGACCGTCTCCATGCGTTCGTTGAGAATTTCCACCTTGTAGACTATCAGCTCCCGGCCGCTGCGCACCAGCATGGACCGGCCGAACAGCACCGAGGTGTCTCCGGGAGCAAGATATTCGCTGGCAGCGTCTACCACCACAGCCTGACGGCCCAGGCACAGCTTGACGCTCTGCGCCGCCGTAATGTGTGCCAATGTATAGGTAAAACCGCCGTGAGCGATTCCGTAGGGATTCTTGAACTGGGGCAGGAGCTTGCAGCGGGTCAGCAGGCCCTGCTCTTCCATGCCCACCACTTCCATGCCCAGCATGTTGCCCATAGGGTCTTTGATTTCGTATTCCATGGATTCATTCCTTTCCGTTGTTTGGATTGATATGGATTTCATTCCGACATGAACGATATAGCATTATTTTTTATTTTACCCCATTTCCCCGGGTGCCTGCAATTCCCCGGCACAAAAAAGGAGGAATTTTTTTCATGAAACGCTGCCTCCCCTTGATTTTAGCCCTCTCTCTTCTGCTTTCCGGCTGCTCCGGCTCCATTTTTACCAATTATCGGGAAATCGAACAGATGCAGCTGATTCAAACCCTCGGCATCGACCACATCGGCAATCGGCTGTCCGTTTCTGTTTCCGGCGGTCACAGCAGTGAAACCACCAAGCTCAGCCGCATGACCGCCGCCGGACCGTCTATGCTCTCGGCGATGGAGCTGCTGCAGGATTACACAGCCTCGGAGCAGCTGTATTATGCCCATACCCGGTACGTACTTCTGGGCGAAACTGTGGTGCAGGATGCCCTGCCGGAGCTGATTGATTACATGGCCCGCTCCCCCCAGCTGCGCTCGGACATTCCCGTACTGATTGTCCGAAACGGTACCGCCGGGGATTTGGTGCTCCACTGCGGGCAGGAGGACACCGACATCACCGATGCCCTGAAATCCATCATTCGGGACAGCCAGCGCCGGGGCGACTGCACGATTTTCACCCTGCAATCCCTGATTTCCGATTTGGCCGAATCCAAAGCCGCCCTGCTTGCGGCGGTGGAGCCCCGCCCCTTAACGGATACCGAGCCCCAAGCGGAAGAGAAAGAAATCACCCCCATTCTCACCGGCTACGCCATTCTGAAAGACGCCAAGCTGGCGGGATATCTGGATTTGGAGGACGCCCGGGGGGTAAACTATCTGCGAAACAAAACCGGCACAGAGTCCATTACTCTGCCCCAGGTGGGACAAGCCGGGCAGGTCACCCTGACCCTCACCCGCAGCCGGGTGAAAACAGCGCCGGTTTTCGCCGCCGACGGCCGAATCACCGGAATCCACGTGACGGTCCGTGCCGCAGCCTTTGTGGAAGAGATAGCGCACCCGGAGGAATTGGACCGGGCAGTTCTGACCAAAGCCTTTTCCGACCAACTGACCCGTTGGATTACCGCAACCCTCCGCGCCATGACAGACACCGGTGCCGATTTTCTGGGCTTGGGTCTGAAATTTTCCATGGCCCACCCCTTTCGTTGGGCAAAGCTGCCGGTATCCTGGGCGGATTCCATTCCCGATTTAACCGTCACCGTGGATACGGATTGCCGCATCACCCATACCGACGAACTGCATTAGGAGGCCCCTCATGGAACGAACCCTCACCCGAAAGCAACTGAAAATTCTGGCATTTCTGGCAGCCCTCTCCCCCTTTCTCCGTCTGATTCCCGGTGCCGTCGCCCGGCAGGCAGGCGCCGCGGCATGGCTCAGTCCGCTGTTTGCCGCCCCGTGGCTGATGATTCTGGCCGCATTCCTCACCCAATTTCTCAATCGGGTCTGTCCGGGAAAAGGCTTGGGGCAAGGCATTCTCCTCACCCTCGGGCCGAAATTCGGGGCAGCGGTGCTGGTGCTTTGGGCAGGGTGGCTGATTTTTCTCTGCGGATTCACTCTGCGCAGCGGCGCGGAGCGATTCATCGCCACCATTTTTCCCAACAGCACCCCATGGCCCATGATTGCCATTATGGCGCTGCTCATGCTCCCCGCCGGCTTGGGCTCCGTGAAAATTCTGGCCCGCTCCGCGGAAATTTTCCGCCCCTTGCTGCTGCTCACCCTGATTTTGCTGTTTGCGGTGTTTCTCCCCTCTGTTCGACCGGAATTTGTACTCCCGGTGCTGCCCCCGGATCTCCCCGGCGTGTTTCGGGGCAGTCTGGTCATTGCCGATTCCCTCTGCTTTATTCTCCTCACCACCGCGTTTCTCACCGGTCACAGCGACGGTCAGCCCCTGCGTTTCCGGGAATTTGCCAAGTGGGTGCTGCTGTTTCTCCTGCTGGCATTTGCTCTGTGTTTGCTCACCGTAGGCGTTTTGGGCGCCACCGTCACCCGACAGCTGGTCTATCCCTTTTTTGCCATTGTCTGGAGCTTGAATCTGTTCGGCTCCGCCGCCCGCATTGAGGCATTTGTGGTGGGATTATGGATTCTCCCGGATTTTGTACTGCTGTCCATGAATCTGACGGTGGCCTCGGAGCTTCTGATGACCCTATTCGGGGGCGAAAAAATTCCCGCCCGGCTGCTGTACTTCCGGAGCGGGGGAAAATGGGTCTGGCTGTGTACCATTCTGGCGGTGGTCGTTTCCGTATGCATTGCCAAGGACACCCAGGAATTGTCTTTCTGGTCGGAACGCTTTGTGCCCGGGGTGAATCTGACCATAACTGCGCTGATTCCTCCCATTCTCTGGCTGACGGCAAAACGAAAACACCTGCTGGACCCTTGACGGAATGGGCCGGTTTTTGACAGCCGCGCGCAATCGTTTTCCACAAATTACGTACTTTTCCGCAAAAAAACACGCAATTTGGCCGTTTTTTGACCAAACTGCGTGTTTTTACGGTTTTAGTTTTCCACATTCCAGTGCCGGTTTGTGTGCAAGTGCCCGAATCTTTGACCACAAAGAGGGTCCGCCGGCTTGCTCATTTGTGCAAATCCCGCTGCGCCACAGCCAGTGCGTCGCACCGATTGTTGTACGCATTGTCCGCGTGTCCCTTCACCCAATGGAATGTGACCTGATGGGTTTGCAGCAGCCCGTCCAGGGTCTGCCACAAATCGGGATTTTTCAGCGCTCCGCCTTTCCGTTTCCAGCCCGCTTTTTTCCAGCCTTCCAGCCAATGCTGATTGATGGCGTTGCAGATATACTGGGAATCGGAATACAAATCCACAATGCAGGGCTCTTTCAGAAGCTGCAGGGCGGAAATGACCCCCAACAGCTCCATACGGTTGTTGGTGGTGCTGTGCTCTCCGCCGCTGAGTTCTTTTTCCGCCGTGCCGTACTGCAAAATGGCGCCCCAGCCGCCGGGACCGGGATTGCCGGAGCAGGCTCC
>CAJMMY010000083.1 GCA_905214605.1 uncultured bacterium
TGGCGCTATACGATCTTATAAACAATGTGGCGCAGAGCCGCAAGGTCGGGTTTTACTGCCACCCGGCGCTTCTCCAGCTTATGGAATATGACAAGCAGAACGGCAGTCAGCTGTACGAGACCCTCGACTGTCTTGCGAAGAACGGCTTCAACAGCGCCGCGACAGCTGCGGAAATGTTCCTGCACCGCAATACGCTTTCCTACCGCAAACAGAAGATCGCGGCGATGACCGGCATTGACCTGGATGATTTCAACACGCAGTTCATGCTGAAATATTCATACATGATCGAGGAGTATATAGACAAGCAGTCCGGCACAAAGCTGTAAGACGGGAGCGCGGGCTGGCGCGGGACAAAGCCGCGCAAGAGCAGATAGTGCGGAGGATGGCGGAAGAGTTGAATATAGAATAAAAAGCATTGTCAAGTAAATTTTGATTTTACCTGACAATGCTTTTCTCTCTGAGTATAGTAGTATTAGTAGTATATAGAATTTGAAAACTGCAACAGCCGGTATCAGTTTGCTTTCACTGATACCGGCTGTTTTTTCGTATGGTTTATATTGCAAAAATTTCAATCAGGAACAAGGTTGCCAAGCCGTAATACGTAACCACAGCCACCAAGTCATTCACCGTTGTAATCAGCGGACCGGACGCCACAGCCGGGTCCACGTGAATCTTATGGAACATCATGGGAATCAGCGTTCCCACCAAGCTGGATACCACCATCGCCACCAGCAGAGAAACGCCCACGCAGCCGGAAATCAGAAATGCCGCGCCCCATGCATAGTGCTTGAAGAAATGCACATAGATGCCCAAAAATACAAGCGCCATCAAACCCAGACTGGAACCGTTCAGAAATCCGATTTTCATTTCTTTGGTCACCAGTTTTGCCTCTTCCTTGACGCTCAGATTTTCATCCATCAGAACACGAACCGTCACTGCCAGAGACTGTGTTCCCACGTTGCCAGCCATATCCAGAACCAGAGACTGGAAACAAATCACAATGGGCAGCACCGCTACCACCGACTCAAATATACCCACCACGGAGCTGACCGCCATGCCCAAAAACAGCAGCGCAATCAGCCAGGGCAGACGTTTTTTCATGCTGACCAAAGCCGGTTCTCTCAAATCTTCTTCCGAAGTCAAGCCGCCCAACTTTGCGTAGTCGTCGCCCATGGCATCGTCGACCAATTCCACCATGGCTGCTGCCGTCAGAATACCGGCAATTTTTCCGTCATCGGTCAAAACCGGGATCGAGTCCTCTTCGTAGTCCGTAATCCGTTCCACGCAATCGGAAATCTTCTCATGCTCCAGAACATACGGATAAGACCGACTGATCAAGTCCTCCAGATTGTCATTTTGCCGGGCGATAATCAGGTCTTTTAAGTCAATGGCGCCGGCAAACCGCTCATTGCTGTCCACAACGTAAAGGGTGGAGATGTTGTCATGCTCCCCCGCCTGCCGCACCAACGCGCTCATTGCGCCGCGGATGGTCAGAGACTCCGAAATGACAACATAGTTATTCGTCATGCAGCTGCCGATTTCATCGTCATCGTAAGCCAGCAGCTTTCGCACATCGTCCTGCGCGTCTCGGTCCAGCCGCGCCACCAATTCCGCCTGCTTTTCTTCCGGCAGGTCATCCAGAACGTCCACCACATCATCGGAGTCCATACTGGACAGCACCTTCGCCGCCATGCTCATGGGCAGCTCCGCCAGATATGGTTCTGCGTCGTCCAGATAGGAAATAATTTCCGACAGCGTTTCCGTGTCCAGAATTCTGTACAGCCGTTTCCGCTCTGCGGGGGTGAGCAGGGTCATTGCCTCCGCAATATCCTTCTCATGATAATCCGACAGCAGCTGCGGCAGCTTTTTTGTGTCCTTGGTGCTGCGAATCACCCGCACCAATTCTTTTGCATAGTCTTTCTTAAAAATCATTGTTGTGTCCTCCCTTCGAATCAAAAATGGGCATAAAAATACACCGCATTCCATGATTGCGACAGTAAGGCAACCCAATGCGGTGAAAAGAGAACACAACAAGACCGAATGTGGTTACTCCGTCTTCATGGACAACCGCATTCCGCACTCTGTATGCCACGCACCGCAAGTTCGGTTCCGCCTTATACAATCGCAACTATCCATGAAGATTCACCTCCGTCTTGAGATAAAATCGGTCTCACAGACCGTTTATTATTATATCAACTTCCCCTTGCAAAGTCAACGTGTCCGCGTGGGGATTACAAAAATTTTACCTTTTACAAATTAAAGACAGACTCCTTCCGCAAAAAATTCCGAGGCGGGAACAGCGCGTTGCCGTTCCCGCCTCGGGTCTGTTCAATTGTCGTTTCGGTTGCCCACCAGCAGCATATTCAACTTCGCCCAACGGCGCAGCTCCTGACTGGAAAATAGCAGCCGTTGCCGGAGCGTTTCGTCCAACGGCTGCGGATTCAGAGATACCAGACAGCGGAATGCGCAAGGCATTAAATCCGCGCTGGAAATTCCGCACAGCAAGCCGTCGGTATCGTCCCGCATTTCCAAAGGGTTGAAGATATACAACAAATCCTCTTCCAAGGGATTCAGCTGATTCACAAAGGTAAACCGAATCAGCATATCGCTGTACAGCACATTGCCCGTATAATAGCTCTCCCCGCTCCGACCGTTTCCGGACACAGAGCTGAGGGTAAAGCTTGCCTCGTAGGTGCCCGGCTGCTCCGCCTTTTCGTGGACATCAATCACACCGTCTTTCAGCCGGTTATAGCGACCGTCATAGAAATAAAAATACAGCCGTTTCGCCTGAAAGAACGGACTTTTCTGTACCGTACCGGAAAGCTGCAGCTCCGCGCGGCGCTCTTCCCGCTGAAAATTCGCCAACTGCCCAAAAGGCACCTGCAGCACTTGGCTGATTTCATACAACGTGGACACGTCCATTGAAATCTCACCGTTTTCATATTTACAAACCGTTGCCCGACTTTTGTGAATGGCGTCAGCCAACTGTTGAATTGTCATTTTGCAGGCTTTCCGGTACTTCCGAATCTGCCCGCCAAGCTGTACATCAATTTCGCTCATTGTTTCCGCAAAATATCCATTTCTTTGATTTTTTCAAAACGCAGCCTTTCAGATGCGTCAATTCCGTTTATAATATACCTTATCGCGAAACTTTTTACAAGTATTGTTTCCTCAAACGAACATTTTGTGATTTGCATTCCCGGAGAATTCTGGTAGAATACCCCACACACAGAAGGAAACGATTCCTTTTGTCCTGATTTTGCTATAATTCTTTTCGTACCATACCCTAAAAACCGCGGAACTTCGCCATGAGGTTCCGCGGTTTTTACGTTTGCGATTCGTGAAACCGCCGTCTCTTTCCTGCTCCGGCAGGTTGGAAACGGCGGTTTTCTGCTTTATAACGTCTCCAGAAACAGCAGCAGCGCGTCCAGATTTTCATCGGAATATTCGATTTCCGAGGAATACAAGCGGCACAGCTCCACCAATTCCGGCAGGGTTCCCGTCCCGGTAGTTACGCACAATGCCCGGAGAAAGCGGGTGCTGTTCAGCGCAAATGCGGTGCGCTCCGGGAGATTGCCTTCATACAAACCTTCCGGAAGATGACGATAGAGAAAATATGCCACAATGCGGGCAAAACACCGATCCGGAATCTGCAGGGGCGCCGTCCAGTCCGTATCCCGCTCCATTTGCCGCATCAGCAGCGCTGTCCAGGTTTCGTCCAGTCGTTCCAGCGGCAGCAGCTGCTTTGCCCATGTCATCGGTGACACAAACAGTTCTGCCCCCACAAGCTGTTCGATCTCGGAAAATCGCCGGGAGAGCGTTTTTTCCGTTTCTCCCAAGACTCGGAACATCTGCTGCCGCAAATGCAGCAAGGATTGCTCCTCCGCAGTCAACAGTTCCTCCGGTTCCTCGGTTTCCTCCAGAAGAATCAGCTCCATTCCCTCCGGCTGATTCAAAATCAACGCGCCCGCTGCCTCGCAGCACATTCCCAAACCGATTTCCACCCGGTCGGACCATTCGTTCCGAAACCGAGGGTGGTCTGCGCAGATTTGACAGAGCATTTCCTCTCCGCCGTAGGCAATCAGATCGCAGAGATTCTTTTCATTCAGAAACGGGCAGCGTTCCTCGTCACCCAGACAAAAATGGGGCTCCGGTTCCAATGCAATCTGCTCCCGCAGCCGCTGCCCCAATGCGCCGGGCACCCGGCGGTAGCGTTCCAGAGTCTCTGCATCAACATCGATTTCCCAGCCAATGCAGCAATTGTGCCGGCAGGCATCGGCAATGCAGGAAAATTGCGGGTATTCCGCCGGAGCATATACTTTCAATGTTCGTTCCACCTTTGATCAGCATTTTCTGTCATTATACGGTAGCAGACCCCGTTTTGCAACCGCCCATTGACGGAAATGCGGTCACACGAGCCAGTCGAGAGATACTCAGCCAGAAGTTCAGCAGCTCATCGGCATAGAGTGTCAGCAGAAACGCAGTCAGACCGTACCGGGGCACCAAGGTGTACACCAGCACCACACTTACCGCAGATTCCATAATGTTGATCCCCATACACCAAACATGCTCTCCCAATCCTTTCAAGCAGCCGTCTACAACGATGTCCGAGAACATCACCGGAATCAGCGGCGTGAGAATCCGAATGTAAAAAGCCACGGATTCCGTGTGATACAGATGCTCTCCAATCCACCCGGCTGCACAAAACACGATAACCGCCGCTGAGCCGGCATACAGCAGCGTTTTCCGCAGCAGTCGGGTGCAGGTCTCCTGAATTTCACCCCGGCGTCCCTGCACCTGCAGCGCGGTCAAATCCGGAATCAGCAGCTCCGCCACCACCTGCAGAATACAAGCCGGAAAGGTCACCGCCGCCATCGCCATGCCGTGCACCGCGCCGTATACGGATAGGGATTCCTTCACCGTCATTCCGGACATGCGCAGCTGCACGGGAATGAGCATATGCTGCAAGGTGGAAAGTCCGCTGCGGGTATAAGCCGATACCGCCAACGGCATGGAAATCCGCAGCAACCGAGACACAACCCGTCTGGGAGGCTCCCCGGTACGTTCATGGGTCTGCACATCTCGCAGGAACACGAACAGCATGAGGAAGAATGAAACCCCGTCGGCAATCGTTCCTCCCAAGGTCACAGCAGCGCAATCCCGCTCCACATCTCCCGCCGGGGAAAACAGCAGAAACACCGCCGTCAATCCGATGCACAGCAGCTGTTCCAACAAATGCACCACCGCCGGTTTGGTCACCCGACCGCAGGCGGTAAAGTACCCGGATAACACCGTAGACAATGCCACAAAGGGCATTTCCGGTGCCATCAGTCGCAGGGCAAGCACCGTCCGACCGTCTCCCACCCAGAGAAAGCCAATGCGCTCCGCATTCCAAAACAGCAGCAAGCCCGCGCCGCAGCCAAACACTAGCGCATGCACCACACAGCGGGAAATCACCGCAACGGCGCCCCGGGTGCTCCCCCGCCCCAGTTCTTCCGACACCAAGCGGGTGGTTCC
>CAJMMY010000084.1 GCA_905214605.1 uncultured bacterium
GCATCTTTTCCCACCAGAGCCTGGTCATTGTGGGGGTCCATATACCGCAGGAAGTACCAGCTGGAGCCGGCCCACTGAGGCATGGTATCGGTTTCACGTTTTGCCGCACCGCCGCAGCAGGGGCAAGTGGTGTTGACCCAATCGGTCATCTTGGACAGGGGAGACTCACCGTCATCGGTGGGCTCATAGCTTTCCACCTCAGGCAGCACCAGAGGCAGCTGGTCCTCGGGCAGAGGAACCCAACCGCACTTGTCGCACCAAATCATGGGAATGGGCTCACCCCAGTAACGCTGACGGGAGAACACCCAGTCGCGGAGCTTGTAGTTCACCTTTGCCTCGCCGATGCCCTGCTCGGTCAGCCACTTGGTGATGGCGGGAATTGCTTCTTTCACCGTCAGACCGTTCAGAAAATCGGAGTTGACCATAATACCGGTGTCGTCTTTCAGCGTGAAAGCTTCCTTCTCCACATCGCCGCCCTTGACCACTTCGATAATTTCGCAGCCGAACTTCTTTGCGAATTCCCAGTCGCGGGTATCGTGGGCGGGAACTGCCATAATGGCGCCGGTACCGTAGGTTGCCAAAACGTAATCGGAGATGAAGATGGGAATCTCCTTGCCGTTGACAGGATTGATGCCCCGCACGCCCTCCAGCTTGACGCCGGTCTTTTCTTTGTTCAGCTCCGTGCGCTCCAAATCGGACTTGGAGGCGGCAGCCTTCTGATAAGCCTGCACCTCGTCGGCATTGGTCAGCATGGGCATCCACTTTTTCAGCAGCTCATGCTCGGGAGACAGCACCATGTAGGTTGCGCCGAACAGCGTATCGGGACGGGTGGTGAACACAACGATGGGGTCGCCTGCCGTGGAGCGGAACGTAACTTCCGCGCCGGTGGAGCGGCCAATCCAGTTGCGCTGCTGAATTTTCACCCGGTCGATGAAGTCCACATCGTCCAGATCGTCAATCAGACGCTGAGCATACTCGGTGATTTTCAGCATCCACTGGCTCTTTTCCTTCCGGATGACGGGAGAGCCGCAGCGCTCGCAAACGCCTTCCACCACTTCTTCGTTGGCCAAAACGCATTTGCAGGAGGTGCACCAGTTCACGGGCATAGTCGCCTTGTAAGCCAGACCGTGCTTATACAGCTGCAGGAAAATCCACTGGGTCCACTTGTAATAGCTGGGGTCAGTGGTGTTTACCACGCGGTCCCAATCGAAAGAGTAGCCCAGCATGTGCAGCTGCTTGGAGAAGTTCTCGATGTTATCATGGGTCACCTTTGCCGGGTGAATGTGATTCTTAATGGCATAGTTTTCCGTGGGCAGACCGAATGCGTCATAGCCGATGGGGAACAGCACATTGTAGCCGTCCATGCGGCGCTTGCGGGCTACCACGTCCATAGCGGTATAGGGACGTGCATGACCCACATGCAGACCCTGACCGGAGGGATAGGGGAACTCTACCAAAGCGTAGAACTTCGGTTTATCGGAATTGTTTTCGCAGGCGAAAGTTTTTTCGTCCTGCCAGCGCTGCTGCCATTTTTTCTCAATGGCGGTAAAATCATAATTCATTGCATTCACGCTCTCTTTATTATCTGAAATTCCTTATATGGTTTCGATATCGATTTTCTCGGCATCGGCCCACAGACGCTCCAAATCGTAGAACTCCCGGGCCTCCTCCATAAATACGTGCACCACAATGCAGCCGAAGTCAATCAGCACCCAACCGCTGGAGCGCTCTCCTTCCCGTCTCCGGGGGGGCTCGCCGGCTTCTGTGAGCATATACTCCACAGCGTCGGAAATGCTCTTCACATGGGTGGTGGAGGACGCGGTGCAGATGACAAAGTAATCCGCCAGAACGGTCACGTCCGTGGTACGCATCAGGGTAATTTCCTTTGCTTTCTTCTCTTCCATGGCCTGAACGGCCAGCTTTGCCAATTCAGCGGGTGTTAACATATATAAATCTTCCTTCCGTTCAAATTCAATCAGTTCGCACCGGCAGTATAGGTATAGTTGCCGTTATAATAGTTCTTGATGCTGACGTTGCTCTCCGTCACCTGGGTATAGAAAGGATTCAGATACTCGTTGACCATTTCCAGCCACTCGGACACGGTGACGTTCACAAAGCTGCCGCCGTTGATGGATGTGGTGGTGTTGGGCAGGGTCATAAACTGAATGTTGTCCACATCCGTTTTCAGGAATTCATTGACGTAGAACGCAATGTTGCCGGTGGTCAGGTTGGTCTGCACCCGTTCCTCATAGATTTTCACAGCCTTGCTCAGGTTGGGGATATTGCCCAGATCCAGCATCTGCTTTGCCAATGCCTTCAGAAAATCCTGCTGCACGGTAATGCGCTGCAGGTCGCCGCCGGCATAGCTGTGGCGGAAACGCAGCACCTTCACGGCATTTTCGCCGTTCAGCGTCTGCAAGCCCTTGTCAATGTGAATGTGCAAATCCTGATAGGGATCGTCGTAGTACATATTCACGGGCACATCAAACTCCACGCCGCCGATGGCGTCAACCAATTCCATTACCGCTTTGGTGTCCACAATGGCGTAGCTGTCGACTTCAAAGCCGGTCAGCTTTTTGATTTCTTCCTTAATGCCGTCCACGCCGTTGCCGCCGCCGTTCTTATTGGCTGCGTAAGCGCTGTTGATTTTCTGAGCGCCCTTCCGGTTCATCAGCGTATCACGGGGAATGCTGACCACGTTGATGGTGTGGTTCACGGTATCCAGACGGCCTACCATGATGGTGTCGGTGCAGCCGCTTGCCACGTCCTGACCCACCACAAGGAAGGTATAGCAGCCTTTTTTCCGGCCGTTGGTATCCTCTTCATCCGGTTCATCGCCGTTATCGTCCTTCACGTCCGCACTCTGGGTAGGTTTCGGAGTCAACGTCGGGTCTTCCAGACTGGGTGGGGTAATCCACAGTTTCATCACCAGCAGCGCAGCCAGTACAATCAGCACCAGCACGCCGATGACAGAGCCGACGATGATGCCGGCCTTTTTGCCCTTGCTCATTTTCGGTTTCTCGGGGGGCTGCTGAGGCGGCACCGGCGGCTTTCCGCCTGCGGGAGCCTGTTTCGGCTGGGCAGAGGTCTGCGGTTTGGGCTGCTGCTTGGGCTGGGGTGCCGGACGGCGCACGTCCGGGGCAGACTGTCCGGGCTGAATGGGTGCGCCCTGAGACTGATTCTGGTGCTTGGTCGACTGCTCTGCCAGACCCACCGCCTGCACAATGGAGTTAATCAGACCGTCTTCATCAGCAGAGTTGGGTTCCGGAGACTGGACCGCTGCGATTTCTTCCGGCTCCTGCTCCATTGCCGGTTCCGGAGCAGACATTTTCGGCTGCCGGGGCTCCGGCTGGGGTTCTGCCTGCGCCGGGCGCGGCGGTTGTGCCGACTGCAGAGGCTGCTGTGCCTCTTGTTCAGGCTGATTGTATGCCCGGCTGCCGGAATCCCCGGAGCCGGTGTGTTTTCCGTTTTTACTTCCGCCAAAAAGCTTCAAGTGTTATCCTTCCCTTCGCGTTCTAAACCAATCATACGCCTGTCTGGAGATTTCCAATACCGGTGCGTTCTTTTCCTGCAAATCCTCAATGGTCATTCTGAGGCCCAGTTCCATTGCCGCATCAATATCCTCGTAGCACAATTTCCGCAGCGGTTCCACACCGTCAAAATTGCGGGTCGGCTCGATATAATCCGCCAGATAGATGATTTTTTCCAATAGAGTCATGTCCGGTTTTCCCGTTGTATGCCAACGGATTGCGTCCCGAACCTCTTCCGATACGCCGTATTGGCCGTAAGCCACTGCGGCGCCGGTTACCTGATGCAGGGTTTTGTCGATTCCCGGCACAGACATGTCGATTATCATACCATATTTGTCGCACAATAGCAACTGCTCCTGCACGGTGCATTTTTTCGTAATATCGTGGAGAATTCCCGCGGTTTCCGCCTCCACCGGGTCCGCGCCCCAACGTTTTGCCAGCCGGACAGCCTCTCCGGCACAGCCCATCACATGGGGCACGCGTCTTGGATTGAGCCATTGAATTGCCTGCTCCCGGAGCCATTCCAAATTGGCCCGGGCGCCGTAATCCCGGTTCTGAATGATTCGGGCATAAACCGCCGGGCTGAGCAACTCATTGCCCTCGCCCCGTTTCAGCGCCGCCCGAATGTCCGTGGACGCTGCCGGCAGCACCGGCGCATTCAACAGCTGAATGGTCACGCCGTACTTCTGCTCCAGCATGGCAATGTGTCCCCGGACCTTTTCGTCCTCCGGGTCTCCCCGCAGCAGCACAGCCAGCCGGGCATTGGCCAGAATGTACTCCGGCTCATGCCACGTTTCCAGAGACAAAATCATATCCGTGCCCATCACGAACAGGATTTCATCTCCGGGATAGAGCTGTTTCAGCTGGCGAATCGTATCCGAGGTGTAGCTTTTTCCGGTCCGGTGCATTTCCAGCTCCGAAATCTCCACACCCTCCATTCCGCGGAACGCCAGACGGCACAGTGCCACCCGCTCTTCCTCCGGCGGTGTATCCGGACTCATTTCCTTATGGGGCGCAACTCTGGCCGGCATGATCAGCAACTGATCCGGATGCAGGCAATTCAGCACAGACCGAACGGCCTGCTCGTGTCCCAGATGCGGCGGATTGAAACTGCCGCCGTACACTGCAATTTTCATAGACCCAATCCCCTTTAATTCTCTTCTCTCTCGGGCCGGCGTTTACCGTTTCTTTTTGTCAGCCTTTACCAGTTCGATTTTCGGATTTTTCTCGTTCCGTTTGTACAGCACGAACTTGCTGCCGATCACCTGCACCTGCTCTGCCTTGCAAGCCTCGGACAGCTGGTCGCAAGCCTCTCTTGCGGTGAGCATGGAGTTTTCCAGTACGCGGCCCTTCACCAGCTCTCTGGCTGCCAGCGCATTGCGCATCTGGGTAATCACGTTTTCGGTAATTCCGTCTTTTCCGATCTGCAGAATGGTATCTTCCGCTGCGGCAAGTCCCCGCAGCTGAGCCCGCTGTTTACTTGTCAGCATGTAAATAATTCCTCAATTCTTCATAAAATTTTGTCAGCGATTTGCCTCTGTGGGAAATCGCGTTTTTCTGATCTGCCGTCAACTCCGCCATGGAGCAATCATAGCCCTCCGGGCGGAAAATGGGGTCATAGCCAAAGCCGTTTTCCCCGGTTGCATGGTCCTGAATGGTGCCCTCGCACTCTCCCCGGGTGTCGATTCTGTCTCCGTTGGGGAAGGTGCAGCTGATACAGGAAACGAACCGTGCGCTCCGCTGCGGATTGTCTCCCAGATTTTTCAGCACCAGATTCAGCCGGTCCTGGTCCGTATCCTCATGGTTGCCGGTATACCGGGCGCTGTAAATGCCGGGCGCGCCGCCCAGTGCGTCCACTTCCAGACCGGAATCGTCCGCCACCGCGGGCAGTCCCGTCTTTTCCGTTACCGCAA
>CAJMMY010000085.1 GCA_905214605.1 uncultured bacterium
GCAGATATAGTGAGCAAAAAAATATTTTGAAAGAGGTATATGAATCATGATGCTTTATCCTCCTATGGGTGATTTGATGGACAAGGTCGGCAGCCGTTATCTGCTGGTCAACATGGTGGCTCGCCGGGCAAGAGAAATTTCCGATGAGGCAGAGGAAGAGGGTATCCCCCTGGACGAGAAGACCGTTTCTCTGGCAATCAACGAGATTTACACCGGCAAACTGCGTCTGAAACGCTGAGCGAAAGTCTGAGGGGATCGGCTGATGGAACAGCGTACTGTTGCGCGTATTGCCGTGTCCGCGGCGACCTATTGGACCGATCGGCCTTATGACTATCTGATCCCGCCGGAAATGGCGGAGCAGGTCCGACCGGGGATGCGGGTCATGGTACCCTTTTCCCGGGGAAACCGGCGCTGTGAGGGCGTTGTGCTTTCCGTGACCGGCGAGAGCGCGTATGAAAAATTGAAACCGGTCCTGTCCGTGTTGGACCCGGCACCGATTCTGACACCGGAGCAGCTGAAACTGGCGCTTTGGATGCGGGAACGGTGCTACTGCACGGTGTATGATGCAGTGAAGGCGATTCTTCCGGCAGGACTTTGGTTTGAGGTCAGCGCGCAGGTGCGCTTGGCGGCCGGATATGACCGGGAGCTTGCAGAGCTGGCTGCGGGGAAATCCAAGCAGCAGCTGCGGGTACTGGAGGTGCTGTTTGCGCAAAACGGTGCCTGCGAGCGGCGGGTCATTGAAGACGCGTTCGGGGAAGAAAACCCCGGCAGCGCCATTGCGGCGCTGGTGAAAAAAGGGGTTCTGGAAACGGACAGCCGGGAAAAACGCCGGGTGTCTGATAAAGTGCGGGAATTTGTCTGTTTGGCGGTACCCGCAGAGGACGCCCAACAAATGGCAGAGCAGAAAAAGCGGAAAGCGCCCACCCAGGCGGCCATTCTGGAATTGGCGACGTCTGTGGGACGGGTGTCGGTGGAGGAACTGAAGTATTTCACCGGCTGCACGATACAGCCCATTCGCGCGCTGGTTTCCGCCGGTTTGCTCACCATGGAACAAGAGCCGGTTTACCGGCATGAAATTCATTGGAATGGGGAGATTACGCCCATTCCACGGTTAAATGCGGCGCAGCAAGCGGCTTATGACGGCCTTGCCGCGCTGTACGCGCAAGATGCCCCCAGTTGCGCGGTGCTGTTGGGTGTGACCGGCAGCGGCAAAACAACGGTATATCTGCATTTGATTCAAAAGGCTTTGGCAGAGGGGAAGGGCGCCATTCTGTTGGTGCCGGAAATTGCGCTGACGCCTCAGATGATTGAGACGTTTTCTTCCCATTTTGGAAAAAAGATCGCGGTGCTGCACTCGTCTCTTTCCGTAGCGGAGCGCTACGATGAATGGAAACGGGTGAAGGAAGGCAAGGCGCGGGTGGTGATCGGCACCCGGAGCGCCGTGTTTGCACCGGTGGAAAATCTGGGCATCATCATTCTGGACGAGGAGCAGGAGGATACCTACAAATCCGAAAATGCTCCCCGGTATCATGCCCGTGAGATTGCAAAATTTCTGTGTGTGCACAGCAATGCGCTGCTGCTGCTGGGTTCGGCAACCCCTTGTCTGGAGACCCGATATGCCGCGGAAACCGGACGGTATCATCTGTTTGAACTGCCCGGGCGGTACAATGCCAAGGCGCTGCCCAGCGTCCATATTGTGGACATGAAGCAGGAGCTGCGGCAGGGCAACGGCAGTGAAATCAGCACCTTGCTGCGGCAGGAGCTGGAAGTGAATCTGGAGCGGGGAGAACAGAGTATTCTATTTTTGAACCGCCGGGGCAGCAGCAAGCTGATTGCCTGCGGGGAGTGCGGATTTACGTACCGCTGTCCCAATTGCAGCGCCAATCTGACTTACCATAGCGCCAACGGAAAGCTGATGTGCCATTACTGCGGCTATGTGCAGCGCGTGGACGAAACGTGCCCGGAGTGCGGCGGTATTTTGAAGTATATCGGCGCGGGAACCCAGAAAATTCAGGAAGAGTTGGAAGAACTGTTCCCGGGTGTGCCGATTCTACGGATGGATACGGACACAGTGGCGCCGGCGGGCAACCATGAGGCGCTGTTATCCCGATTCCGGGAAGAAAAAATTCCCATTATGATTGGCACCCAAATGGTTGCCAAGGGGCTTGATTTTGAAAATGTCACTTTGGTTGGCGTTGTCTCAGCGGACCAGAGTTTATATACCGGCAATTACCGAGCGGGGGAGCGGACGTTTTCTCTGATTACGCAGGTGGTCGGGCGCTGCGGACGGGGTGAAAAAACCGGCCGGGCAGTGATTCAGACCTTTACGCCGGAAAATGAGACCATTCGGCAGGCAGCCAAGCAGGATTATGCCGCTTTTTACGAAAGCGAACTGGCGTTGCGGCAGCTGGAATATGCCCCGCCTTTTACGGATATGACGGCGATTACGGCAGCCGGCGCCAATGAGGCAACGGTGCTGCGGTGCGCTGCGGCCATTCGGAAAGAGTTGGCGGAGCGGCTGCGGACGGAACCGGGGGCAGTGGTCATCGGTCCGGCACCGTATCAAGTGGTGCGGGTGAACAATCGATTCCGATACCGGGTCACGGTGATGTGCCGGGAAAGCAAGCGCTTGCGTCTGGCAATCTCGGAAGTACTGTGTCGATATAATACAGAAAAAGAATTCAAAGGGGTGTCCGTGTTTGCGGACGCCAATCCTCTGGATTGAGATTATGATAGGAGTGTATGAGCAATGGCTTTGAGAAATATTCTGACCGTGGGTGACCCCACTTTGACCAAACGCTGCCGTCCTTACACGGACTTCGGTCCCCGGCTGCACGAGCTGCTGGACGATATGAGAGAAACCCTGATTGAGGCTGACGGTGTGGGCTTGGCTGCACCCCAGGTGGGCATTCTCCGCCGGGCTGTGGTGGTGATGGAAACCAACCATGCCGAGGACGAGGAGGATTTCTTCCTGGAGCTGATTAACCCGGAAATTATTGCCACCGAGGGCGAGCAGACCGGTACGGAAGGCTGCTTGAGCCTGCCGGACCAGTGCGGCATTGTCACCCGGCCTATGGTGGTTACCGTCCGGGCGCAGGACCGGAACGGCGAAACCTTTGAATATACCGGCGAGGGTCTGACTGCCCGTTGTTTCTGCCATGAGCTGGACCATCTGGACGGGATTCTGTACCCGGAGCGGGCCTCTAAAATGCTGACGGACGAAGAGCTGGCGGAAATGGCCGGCGACGAGGAAGAGGAATAATCTGATGCGGATTGTATATATGGGAACCCCGGACTTTGCCGCGGTTTCCCTGCAGCGTCTTGTGGACGAGAAATTTGATGTGGTGGGTGTGTTCACCCAGCCGGATAAGCCGAAAGGCCGGGGCATGAAACTGATGCCCTGCGAGACAAAGCAGGTGGCATTGGGCCACAATCTGCCGGTGTTTCAGCCGGAAAAGCTCCGGGACGGCACGGCATTGGAGCTGCTCCGTCAGCTGCAGCCGGATATTCTGGTGGTAGTGGCTTACGGCCGCATTCTGCCGACGGAGATTCTGGAGCTGCCGAAATACGGCGCCATCAACGTCCACGGCTCTCTGCTGCCCAAATATCGGGGCAGCGCGCCCATTCAGCGGGCTGTGTTGAACGGGGAAAAGGTCACCGGTGTGACCACCATGTATCTGGCGGAGGAAATGGACGCCGGCGATATGATTTATCAGTCCGAAACGGAAATCGGCGAATTCGAGACGTCTGCGGAGCTGTTTGACCGTCTGGCCGTGATGGGTGCCGATTTGCTGGTGAAAACCCTACGGGATATTGAGGCAGGCACTGCCCCTCGGATTCCCCAGGATACCGCTTTGGTCAGCTTTGCACCGCCGTTGGAAAAAACGGAGTGCCCCATTGATTGGACCAAATCTCCCCGGGAGATTATCAAGCATATTTACGGTATGGAAACCTGGCCGGTGGCAACGGCAGAGCTGAAGGGGGAAACTTTCAAAATCCACGCTGCCGACTACACGGAGCATCATACCGCCAAACAGCCCGGCAGCATTGTGGCTGCGGGAAAAGCGGGCATTGAAATTGCCTGCGGTGAGGGCAAGACCGTTTTGGTAACGGAATTGCAGGCACCCGGAAAAAAACGAATGAAAGCGGCGGATTACCTGTTGGGTCATCCGATGGAGGTAGACTGATATGGCGGAAACGGCCAGACAAACCGCATACCGCATTCTCATGCGCTGCCGGAAAAACGGCGCATGGAGTGAGAACACCATCAGCAGCGAGATTTCCCGGGCCAAATTGGACGGTCGGGATGCTGCGCTGTGTTCCCGGATTGTTCTGGGCGTTTTGCAGAATCGTGCGCTGTTGGATTTTTATATTGCCGGCTATTGCGCCACGCCGATTCACAAATTGGACCCGCAGGTATTGGACATTCTGCGGCTGTCGGCCTATCAGCTGACGCAGATGGACAAAATTCCCGTCTCCGCGGCGGTGAATGAGGGAGTCCGGCTGTGCAAGGAAAACGGATTGAGCCGGGCCTCCGGTTTGGTGAATGCCGTATTGCGAAAATTGGCGGACCACCGGGAAAATTTGCCGGAGGTGCCGGGAAGGGGCACGGCTGCGTACCTTGCCACGAAGTACAGCCACCCGCTGTGGTTGGTGGAAGAGTATGTGGCGGCCTACGGATATGACTTTGCAGAGGCAGCCCTTGGGGCAAACAACGAAACGCCTCCGGTTTATGCCCAGAGCAATCCCCTCCGGCCCATGGATTTGACGGAAGGCTTGTCCGCCTATGACCCGCAGCCGACAGAGGTTCCGGGCTGCTATGTGCTGAAAAGCTCTGCGGGGATTGCGGAGACCGAGGCATTCCGTCGGGGCGGATTTTATATTCAGGACTTGGCGGCCAAGCTGTCGGCTATGGTTGCCGGAGCAGCGCCGGGCATGACCGTTTTGGACGTGTGCGCGGCTCCCGGCGGAAAGAGTATGGCCGCAGCAATGGCGATGAACAATCAAGGCCGCATCATTTCCTGCGATATTCACGAGAAAAAGCTCCGGCTGATTCGAGAAAACGGGGAGCGTTTGGGCGTCACCATTCTGGAAACCCGGGCAATGGACGCCCGGACGCCCGAAGAGGACTTGCAGGGAATTGCCGACATTGTGATTGCCGACGTGCCTTGCTCCGGTTTGGGCGTGATTCGCCGGAAACCGGAAATCCGGGAGAAAAGTCCGGAGGAATTGGACCGTCTGCCGGAAATTCAGCGGGCGATTCTGGAA
>CAJMMY010000086.1 GCA_905214605.1 uncultured bacterium
CGGTATTGCCATCGTCTCCACCTCCAAGGGCGTTATGACCGACAAGGCTGCTCGCAAGGCACACGTTGGCGGCGAAGTCCTGGCATTCGTTTGGTAAGGGAGGTACGAGATTATGTCTAGAATTGGTAGAGCTCCTATCACCGTGCCCGCAGGCGTGGAAGTGAAGGTTGACGGCAACCACATTACCGTCAAGGGCCCCAAGGGCCAGCTGGAGCGCGACATTGCGCACGGCATCACTGTTGAGCTGGAAGAGGGCGTCCTGCACGTCAAACGTTCCGGCGACAGCAAAATGGAAAGATCTCTGCACGGCCTGACCCGTACCCTGATCCACAACATGGTCGTGGGTGTGACCGACGGTTTCCAGAAGAAACTGGAGATCAACGGCGTTGGTTACAGAGCAGAGAAAAAAGGCACTCAGGTTGTTATGAAACTGGGTTTCTCCCATGATGTGATCATCGACGAGACCGATGACATCAAGCTGGAGATGCCCGATGCAAACACCCTGATCGTCAAAGGCATTGATAAGCAGAAAGTCGGACAGTTTGCTGCCGAAGTGCGCGCTAAGAGACCTCCCGAACCCTACAAGGGCAAGGGCATCAAGTATGATTACGAAGTGGTCCGTCGCAAGGTCGGTAAGTCCGGCAAGAAATAAGGAGGTGTGCTGAATGATTAAAAGAGCTGACGCAAAAGCTGCTAGACTGAAGCGGCATCAGAGAATCCGCGGCAAGATCTCCGGCACTTCCGAGAGACCCCGCCTGAGCGTTTACAGAAGCGAAAACCACATTGTTGCACAGATCATCGACGACGTCGCTGGTGTGACCCTGTGCGCCGCTTCTTCCCATGAAAAAGATTTTGCAGCTAAGGGCAGCAACTGCGAAGGTGCAACCCTGGTTGGCAAGACCCTGGCAGAGCGCGCTGTCGCTAAAGGCATCGAAGAAGTCGTGTTCGACCGTGGCGGTTACGTGTACCATGGCCGTGTGCAGGCTCTGGCAGAAGGCGCCCGTGAGGGCGGCCTGAAATTCTAAGGGAAGGAGGACCTAATCAATGGCAGATATGAATGAAAAGAATGTTGTGAAAACTGACAGACCCGAGCGTTCTGATCGTCGCGACCGCGGCGAGAGACGTGATCGTCGTGATCGTCGTCCCAGAGAAGAGGAAACTCAGGAATTTGTTGAAACCGTTGTTGCTCTGAACCGCGTCTCCAAGACCGTTAAGGGCGGCCGTGTGGCTAAGTTCTCCGCACTGTGCGTTGTGGGCGACGGTAAGGGCCGCGTTGGTTACGGCCTGGGTAAGGCTGGCGAAGTTTCCGAAGCGATCCGCAAGGGAATCGAAGCTGCTAAGAAGAATGTGACCACCATCACCATGGTTGGTACCACCATTCCTCACGAAGTAATCGGCGAGTTCGGTGCAGGCCGCGTGCTGCTGAAGCCCGCTGCTCCCGGTACCGGCGTGATCGCCGGCGGCGCTGTTCGTGCAGTGGTTGAGGCTGCCGGCATTAAGGACATCCGTACCAAGTGCCTGCGCACCAACAACCCTCAGAACGTTGTTGCCGCTACCATGGCAGGTCTGAAGAGCCTGCGTGACGTCAATCAGGTTGCTGCCGTTCGCGGTAAGACTCCTGAAGAAATCCTGGGTTAAGGAGGGGCTACCATGGCGAATCTGAGAATTAAGCTCGTCAAGAGCCTGAACGGAAGACTGGATAAGCACATTGCTACCGCTGAGTCCTTGGGTCTGTACAAGATCGGCAACGAGACCGTCCAGCCTGATAACCCCCAGACCAGAGGCAAGATTGCTAAGATCGGCTATCTCCTGCAGGTCACGGAAGAATAAGGAGGGCGTAACACCATGTATATCAACGAACTTTCTCCGGTGGAAGGCTCCACTCGTATTGCAAAGAGAAAAGGCAGAGGCCACGCTACCGGCAACGGTAAGACCGCAGGCCGCGGCCACAAGGGTCAGAAGGCACGTTCCGGCGGCGGCGTTCGCGTCGGCTTCGAAGGCGGCCAGATGCCCCTGGCACGTCGTATTCCCAAGAGAGGCTTCAACAACATCTTTGCTAAGCCCCTGGAAGCAGTGAACATCTCCGTTCTGAACAAGTTCGAGGACGGCGCAGTTGTTGACGCAGAGGCTCTGCTGGTCGCTGGCATTCTGTCCAAGTGCGAATACGGCGTGAAGTTCCTGGGCTGCGGCGAAGTAACCAAGAAACTGACTGTTAAGGCATCCGCCTTCTCCGAATCCGCAAAAGCAAAGATCGAGGCTGCAGGCGGAAAGGCTGAGGTGGTCTAAGTGCTTGAGACTATGCGGAATGCCTGGAAGGTGGAAGAGATTCGTAAAAAGATGCTTTTTACGATCGTAATTCTCCTTCTGTACCGCATTGGTAACGCAGTGCCTGTCCCCTATGTGGACACCACGCTGCTTTCCCAGTATTTCCAGCAGATGGAAAACACGGTCCTCGGACTATGGAACGTCATGTCCGGCAGCGCAATGTCTCAGGCAACGATTTTCGCTCTGAGCATTCAGCCGTACATCAACGCATCGATTATTATTCAGCTGCTGACCATCGCAATTCCTGCTCTGGAGAGACTCTCCAAAGAAGGCGGCGAGGAAGGCAGAAAGAAAATCGCAAGCATTACCCGTTACGCAACCGTTCTGATCGGTCTGCTGCAGGGCTTTGCTTACTACATGCTGATTAAGAACAACGGTATGCTGACTTCCGATGCAACCGGCATCTGGCCGGCCATCGTGATCATCTTCACCTTCACTTCCGGTTCTGCACTGGTTATGTGGCTGGGTGAGCAGATTACCGAGTTCGGCATTGGCAATGGCATTTCCGTGATTCTGTTCGCAAGCATTGTGTCCCGTTTCCCCACTGCTGTCGCAACCATGGTCACCAACGTGTCCAACTGGTTCAAGATCCGCAGCGGCGAGTTGACTCTGGATATTCTGACCCAGCGTTACGCTGCTTACGGCGACAGTGCTGCAACGCAGGCACAAAATGTAATGGACAGCGCATTGGCTCCCTGGACTTTGGTCCTGGTGTTGCTGGGGGCTCTGGCTTTGATTGTTCTGATCGTTGCTGTCAACGATGCAGAGCGCCGCATTCCCGTTCAGTACTCCAAGAGAGTGGTCGGACGGAAAATGTACGGCGGCCAGTCCACCAACCTGCCCATGAAGGTGAATATGTCCGGCGTTATGCCTATCATTTTCGCTCAGTCGATTGCATCTCTGCCCGCAACCATCTGCATGCTCTTCGGTGTAACTTCCGAGAGCGGCGGTTTCTGGGGCGGCTTCCTGAAGGTGTTTAACACTTCCAGCTGGCTGTATGCAATCATTTACCTGCTGCTGATTGTGTTCTTTGCTTATTTCTACTCCACCATTCAGTTCAACACGGTGGAAGTTGCAAACAACCTGAAGAACAACGGCGGCTTTATCCCCGGCATTCGTCCGGGCCGGCCCACCAGCGAATATCTGAACAAGGTCCTGAACAAGGTCACTATGTTCGGCGCTCTGTATCTGAGCATTATCGCTGTTACGCCGATTATCATTAGCATTTGCTCCACCAGTGCTGCCAACTCCGGCGTGTATCTGGGCGGAACATCCATCATCATCGTGGTCAGTGTGGCTCTGGAAACCGTGCGCGCACTGGAAGCTCAGATGATTATGCGGAACTATAAAGGTTTCTTGGATTAATCGGAGGAAAAGCTCATGAAACTTGTGCTTTTGGGCGCCCCGGGCGCCGGTAAAGGTACACAGGCAGAAATCCTGTGCAAGAAACTGCAGATCCCTACTATTTCCACTGGTAACATCCTGCGGGCAGCCGTTAAAAACGGCACGCCCGTGGGCTTGAAGGCAAAGGAATATATGGATCAGGGCGCACTGGTGCCCGATGAAGTGATCATCGGTATCATCTGCGAACGTCTGGCTGAAGACGATTGCAAAAACGGCTTCATTCTGGACGGCGTGCCCAGAACCATTCCTCAGGCAGAGGCTCTGGAAGCCAATGGCATTGACATTGACTGCGCTCTGTCTCTGGAAGTGGAAGATCAGACCATTGTGGATCGTATGTCCGGTCGCCGGACCTGCCCCAATTGCGGCGCATCTTTCCACGTCGTTTCCAATCCCCCCAAACAGGAAGGCGTTTGCGACAGCTGCGGTGCTGCTCTGACCATTCGGAAGGACGACGCACCGGAGACCGTGAAGGCTCGTTTGGTAACTTATCATAAGGAGACGGAGCCGTTGAAGGATTTCTACGCACAGCGCGGAAAGCTGAAAACGGTGGAAAATCAGCCGACGATCGAGGCAACCACAGCTGAGATTTACAAAGTTCTGGGGATCTAAGTCATGCCGATTATTGTAAAATCCCCCCGAGAAATCGAGTTCATGCGGAAGGCCGGAAAACTGACTGCACAGGCACGTACCATTGCCCGGCAGGCAGTTGCGGATGGCGTTACCACAGAACAAATCGACCAGGAAGTTTATAAGTTCATTACGAAATCCGGTGCAACCCCCTCTTTCCTCCATTACGGCGGATTCCCAGCAAGCGCCTGCATTTCTGTGAACGAAGAACTGATCCACGGTATACCGGGACCGCGAGTGATTCACAACGGCGATATCGTCAGTGTGGACGTAGGTGCAAAAATCCATGGATTCCATGGGGACTGCGCCGGAACATTCCCTTGTGGTGAGGTCTCGGAAGAAGCAAAAGAACTGATTCGGGTCACCCGGCAAAGTTTTTTTGAAGGCATTAAGATGGCCAAAGCCGGTAATCGGATTGGCGATATCGGTGCCGCAATTCAGGAGTACGTGGAGCGCCACGGATACAGCATCGTTCGGGAATACGTCGGTCACGGTGTGGGTGCAGACCTGCACGAGTCTCCGGAAGTTCCCAACTATGGCCGCGCAGGCCATGGTCCCCGTTTGGTCAAGGGCATGGTAATCGCCGTGGAACCCATGGTCAATATGGGCGGCGCTGCAATCCGCGTTCTGGATAACGATTGGACCGTAGTCACTGTGGACGGGCAACTGTGCGCACACTATGAGAACACCATTTGTATCACAGACGGTGAACCCGAAATTCTGACAATGGCAGACGACATTTGATGAACGCAACATTCGAGGAGGTTAAGCATGTCGAAAGACGAAGAAATCGAACTTGAGGGTACGGTCGTCGAGGCTCTGCCCAACACGATGTTCAAAGTGGATATTGGCAATGGCCATGTCATTTTGGCACACATTTCCGGTAAACTCCGGATGAACTACATTCGTA
>CAJMMY010000087.1 GCA_905214605.1 uncultured bacterium
TCGGCGTGATTCTGATGATTCTGCCCGGTTTGTATTACTGCGTATTCTGGATGCCCTTTGCGGGATTGAAAATCGTAAAACCCAACGAGGCATTGGTGCTGACGCTATTCGGCAAATATTACGGCACCATCAAGGAACCGGGATTTTTCTTTGTGAATCCCTTTGTGTCTGCCATCAACCCTACCGTTGACGGAAAAGATACCGAGAGCTCCGCAACTGCAACGGGAACCGGTGTTTCCGTGAATTTTGGTTCCAGCAAGAAGGATTCGGCCAGCGGCAAACGGATTTCTCTGAAAGCATTGACGCTGGACAATCGGAAACAGAAAATCAACGACAAGCTGGGCAATCCCATCGAAATCGGCGTGGTGGTCATCTGGCGGGTCACGAATACGGCGAAGGCTGTGTTCAATGTGGACAACTACATGGAATTTCTGTCTGTGCAGACCGATTCTGCCCTGCGGAACATTGTGCGGCTGTATCCCTATGATATGGCGGACAACAGTGAGGACGAATGCACCTTGCGGGGCAGCAGCCAGAAAGTGGCAGACGAGCTGAAGGAAGAGATTCAGTCCAAGGTAGAAGTGGCCGGTCTGGAAATTTTGGAGGCGCGCATTACCCATCTGGCATACGCACCGGAGATTGCTGCGGCTATGCTGCAGCGTCAGCAGGCATCGGCGATCATCGACGCGCGGAAAATGATTGTGGACGGTGCCGTGGGCATGGTGGAAATGGCTTTGGAAAAGCTGAATGAGAACCAAATCGTCACGTTGGATGAGGAGAGAAAAGCGGCTATGGTTTCCAACCTTCTGGTGGTGCTCTGCGGCAACAAAGATGCCCAACCGGTGGTAAATTCCGGCAGCTTGTATTGAGGAAACGGCAATGATTGGGAATTCCGTGATTGCCGGTTTATTTGCCGAAAGCACGTTCGCGCTGCTGTTTCCCATTCTGCTGTTGGTGCTGTGGAAAAAGCGCACCGGCGCATCGGTCACGCCGTTTTTCGTGGGCGCAGCGGTGTTTTTCCTGTTTGCCATGGTATTGGAGCAGGTGCTGCATACCATTTGTCTGGGGATGTTCTCCGGGATTCGAAGCAACCCGGCGGTCTATATTCTGTACGGCGGCTTTGCTGCGGGGATTTTTGAGGAAACCGGACGGTTTCTGGCATTCCGTCTGATGAAAAAACACGTCGGACGGGAAAATGCGGTGACCTACGGAATCGGTCACGGCGGCATGGAGGCTATGCTGCTGGTGGGCGTGAATATGCTGCTGTACGGCGTCTGCGCGCTGATGATGAATGCAGGCGGCGCTGAGGCACTGGCAATTTTCGGCACGGAGGCGCAAGCTGCGCTGCCCGGGCTGCTGCAAAGTATGACGGCGGAGAGCTGTTTCTGGGGAACGATGGAGCGGCTTGCGGCTATCGGTTTGCACATCGGTCTTTCCGTATTCGTGTTTGCCGCGGTGCATCAGCCGGGGAAAATTTGGCTGTATCCGGCGGCGGTGCTGCTCCATGCAGGCATAGATTTCATTCCGGGATTGTATCAGATGCAGATTCTTACAAGTCTCCCGCTGACGGAAGTTCTGGTGCTGCTGTACAGCGGTGTGACCCTGCTGTTGGCAATGGGGATTTACAGAACACTGCCGAAAGGAATGCCCAAAGCAGAGGCGGGAAAACACCCGCTGTTGGGCACCATCGTGGTTGTGGCGCTGTTGGTGATGTATCTGTTGGGGTATGGCGCTGTGGCACTGCTGATTCCGGGAATCCCGAGATTTGTGAAGATTCTCATCGGCGGCGTGGTGCTGGCTGTGATTGCCTTGCTGATTGCGCTGCTGACCCAACGCATCGGAGAACTCAAAAGCGGAGAATTGGACGATTTGGACCAATATTAAGGAGGAGCCTATTATGTTGATTGTCAATACGGAGTATATCAGCGGAAAAGAACTGGAAATGCTGGGACTGGTGAAGGGCAGCACCATTCAGACCAAAAACTTGGGCCGGGATATTACCCAGAGCCTGAAGACCTTGGTGGGCGGTGAGCTGACGGCATACACCGAGATGATGAATGACGCCCGGGCACTGGCAACGAAACGCATGGTAGAAGAGGCGGAGGCAATGCATGCCGATGCCGTTGTCAACGTGCGGTATGCATCGTCTGCCGTGATGCAGGGTGCGGCTGAGGTCATTGCCTACGGAACAGCAGTGAAGTATCGCTAAGTTTTTTTCAAAATACTGCGGAGAGGAGGGATTCGCACGGAAGATAAGGAAAAAGCCAAAAAGCAGGTTCCGCTGCGAATTTCCGCGGCGCTCTGGAACGATTTGTCTCAGTGGGCGGAAGATGATTTTCGGTCCATCAACGGACAGATTGAATACCTGCTGACGGAGTGCGTAAAGCAGCATAAAAAGAACGGCGGAAATGTGCCGAAAGACCTATAAATCCATGCAGCGCGGTTTGGGAATGCATTCATTCCGGAACTGCGCTGTTTTTACGGAAAAAAAGAAACATTTGGTGGAAATTACCTTGACGAATCCCGGGGAAGACCGTATCATAAAACCATTAGAGGAAGAAACGGGGAGGCTTGTACATAAGATGAAACGGAAGTTTAATCATGCGTCCGGATTGGCGGCTTTGTTGGCGGTTTCCGTGCTGACGGCTGTGCCGGTGCAGGGTGCGGATGCGTTTACGGATATTTCCGGGCATTGGGCGGAATCCGCATTGGAAACCGCCATTGAGCAGGGGTGGCTGAGCGGATATGAGGACCACACCATGCGCCCGGATGGGAATATTACCTGCGCCCAGGAGGCGTCGATTCTCTGCCGTCTGTTGGGATTGGAGCTTTCCCCGGCAGAGGAGGGCGCGGCATGGTATGCACCTGCGGTGGAAAAGGCGACGGAATTGGGATTCTGGAATGCTGCTCTGGACCCGAACCATGCAATGACCCGGCGGGAGGCATTTTCCATGTTGGCTGACGGATTGCAGCTGTACGGCAGCAATCCCGGGGAAACCCTTGCCGGTTATTCCGACGCAAAGAATTTGACGGAGCGGGAGCAGCTGCAAATTTCCGGCTTGGTGGAAAGCGGCTGTGTGGCGGGGTTTGCCGGCAGCTTGATGCTGAATCAGCCGTTGACCCGGGGAGAGTTTGCCTCATTGCTCAGCCGATTGGTAGGGGAAAACTACCTGACTACGGAAAATCGGGTATCCGATTGGTCCGGCAAGGATTTGCTGGTGTGCAGTCAAGACAGCAGCGTGTCTTTGCGCAATATTACTGCGGAGACCGTGGTGATTCGCAGTCCGAAAGTGACAAATCTTCAGCTGAGCAACTGCAAAATCGGCACATTGGTGCTGGCACCGGGATCCAACTTGTACGTGAACGCATGGGGCGTGGACCGCGTGGTGACCGGTTCGGGCAGCGGAAAACTGTCTTTGAGCGGTTCGGCAAAGGACGTTGTTATCACAAGCGGCAGAGAGGTAAGCCTGCAGAGCAGCCTTGACAGCTGTAAGGTGCTGTGCGGCAGCGGTACGGTGACTGTGGGCGGTACGGTGAAGGAACTGACCGTTACCGGAACGGACAACCACGTGAAAGTGAATGGGTATGTGGGGCAGATGTATGTATACGGCGCCCGCACCACGGTAGACGGCTACGGCTCCATTCCTAAGCTGACGCTCCGGGCACCCGGCTGTGAAATCAGCAAACGGGTGGGGGAATTGACCGATGAAACGGATTACGGTTTGTACGGCGTGACGGCGGAGCTGACGCACCCGGAAAAACTCCCCGCCGGGGAGGAATTGGTGGTTACGGCAGTGCTGTCCGAAACCAGACCGAATCTGCACTGCAAGGCGGTTTGGAAAGTGGACGGAAAAGTGGTGGATACGCAGAACGTGACCACCACCGGAACAGACACGGTGACCCTGAAATACAAATACCAATACAAACGGTGGATGTCTCTGAACAGCAAAATTGAGTTTGCCTTGGAGTATACCACCGAATATGGGGAAAAACAGAGCGTAACCGCGGAATGCACCCAGCTTTTGGAGAACTACCCCGATGAGTATCTGTACAAGCTGGAAAAGGAGCGGGTTCTGACTTTGGTGACGGACACCTATGCCGGGGATTACACCTTGGAGTGGGCGGAAACCCACGACTACACCAAAGAAGACAAGGAATTCTGGGTGAATTGCCAGTGGTATTCCAGCAACAGTCAGTATCTGATTTGGATTAACCAGACCTATCAGCGAGTGAACATTTTTGAGGGCAGCGCCGGAAACTGGAAATTGATTCGCAGCTGTATTGTCGGCTGCGGCAAAAACAGCACCCCCACCCCCAAAGGTGTGTGCAAAACCACCTATAAGCAGACCGGTTGGTTCCAATCCAGCTATCAGGTGCTGCCGGTGGTGCGGTTTTACGGTGGCGGATATGCCTTCCATTCCAGACTGTACTATCCCCGGAGCACCACCCTGCAGGACCCCAGCATCGGATTCCCGGTCAGCCATGGCTGCGTCAGAATGTATGACGAGGATATTCAGTGGATTTACGACAATGTGCCCGACGGCACCACCGTTGTTTCCCATTAAAAGAAAAATCCTGAATCGATTTTACAATCGGTTCAGGATTTTTTGTTGGAATTGTTAGTCTTCCGGCTCCACCCACTGTGCGCTGCGCTGCACGGCTTTTTGCCATGTCTGGTGCAGGCGCAGAGCCTCTGCCGGGTCCATTTTCGGCTCGAACACGCGGTCGGAGAGCCGTAGCTGCTGAATTTGCTCCGGGCTGCGCCACACACCGGCGGCCAAACCGGCCAGAAATGCCGCGCCGAAAGCCGTGGTTTCCACCATTTTCGGGCGGTCGATGGGGCGGCGGAGAATGTCTGCCTGACCAAGCGAAAACCCGGCGAGCACCTGCACGACCTGCATGATCTGCTCCTGATAAAGCATGATCCCGTAAGTTTCCTTGAGATACTGCTCCATCAGCGGGTGATCGTATTCGACGGGCAGCGTGCCGAGCTTGCGTCCGACGAACAGGGGGATGAACTGCATCGGGCCGGGACGGTAGATCGCCAGCAGAGCGATGATGTGTTTGATGCTTTCCACCTTGAATTGACGGCAGAGATTCTGCATACCGCCGGACTCCAACTGGAACACCGCGACCGTGTCGCCTCTGTTCAGCAGATCGAATGTCGCCTGATCCTCAAGCGATATCCTGTCGAGATCCAGATCGATTCCCCGCG
>CAJMMY010000088.1 GCA_905214605.1 uncultured bacterium
ATATCACGGTATCGCATCCGTCTTTTTTCATCTCGGCTGCGGCGTACCAGAAGTATTCGGGGTCTGGTGTTGTCATAGCTCCGCTGACTCCGTTTACCGAAGAGCCGCCGTTTTCGCCAAGCTCCAGTGTTCTTGTACCGGACATGGCGCGGATATCATTGATGGCGCGGCCCAACTGCTCTGCCGGCACTTCCAGACGGAACCGGTAAACCGGCTCCAAGAGCACACTTTTCGCCTGCATCAAGCCCTGACGCACCGCCCGGTCTGTGGCCTGACGAAAGTCGCCGCCCTCGGTGTGTTTCAAGTGCGCCCGCCCGGCCAACAGCGTCATTTTCACGTCCGTTAAGGGAGACCCGGTAAGCACACCGGGATACTGTTTTTCCAGCAGCCGTCCCAAAACCATGCGCTGCCAGTTTCGGTCCAGCATATCCTCGCTGCACCGGGTATCCACCACAATGCCGCTGCCCGGTTCCATGGGCTCCAAGAGAATATGAGCCTCCGCATAATGGCGCAGCGGTTCAAAATGCCCCACACCCTCCACGGTGTCTGCAATGGTTTCCCGATACAGAATGTGACCGGAATCAATTTCCACCGCCACATCAAATCGCTCCAGAATCAGACTTTTCAGAATTTCTATCTGAATGGCGCCCATGAGTTCGGCATGAATTTCCTGCAGCCGCTCATTCCAGACAATGCGGAGCATGGGGTCTTCTTCCTCCAATTGCCGCAGCTTGGGCAGCATCACCCGGGCATCCACCCCCTCCGGCAGACGAATCCGGTAGGACAGCACCGGCTCCAGCATCGGCGCCGCCGCGTCCGGTTGGGCGCCCAACCCCTGCCCCGGCCAGGTTCCGGTCAATCCGGTTACAGCGCAGACCGTTCCTGCGGGAATTTCCTCCGCCTGCTCAAACTGCCGCCCGGAATACAAGCGAATCTGATGCACCTTTTCCTCTAAGGTTTCCTCTCCCCTGGTGCAATATTGCAGGGGGGTGCGCACCCGCAGTGTTCCCCCGGTCACCTTCAGATAGGTCAGACGATTACCCTGATTGTCCCGGCCGATTTGATACACCGTTGCGCCGAATTCCGGTGGATACACCCGCTCCAACGTCAGCCGGTCCAAGGCAGAGAGAAATTCGGCAATCCCCTCCAATTTCAGCGCCGAGCCGAAATAGACGGGGAACAACCGCCGCCGGGCAATCTGCTCCGCCAACAAATCCTCCGGCAAAGCGCCCGTTTCCATGTACGTTTCCAACAGTGCCTCATCGCACAAGGCGGCCTCTTCCATATAATGCGCGCTGTCGCTGAAGTCCACGCAATCGGCAGACAGCCGCTGCCGCAGCTCCCGGAGAATTTCCTCTCGGTTCGCGCCGGGCAGGTCCATTTTATTCACAAACAGAAACACCGGAACATGATATCGGTTCAGCACCCGCCAGATAGTTTCCGTATGCGCCTGCACACCGTCCGTTCCGCTGATCACCAGCACCGCATAATCCAGTACCGGCACCACCCGCTCCATTTCCGCGGAAAAATCCGCGTGACCGGGGGTATCCAGCAGGGTCACTTGGGTCTGCTCCGTGGAAAACCGGGCCTGCTTGGAAAAAATGGTAATGCCCCGCGCCCGTTCAAGACTATGGGTGTCCAGATAGGCATCCTTATGGTCCACCCGGCCCAATTTCTGAATGGTTCCGGTGGTATAAAGCATGGCCTCGGATAGGGACGTTTTTCCCGAATCCACATGGGCCATCATACCGAGAATCAACTGTTTCATGCTGCGCTCCAATATCTGCAAAAATGATGCAACCAGTATAACATGGACGGAAAAATTTTACAATTCAGTATCTTTCCCGGGCATAATCCGTGTGCTATACTGGGGAAAGAAACTTTAAGGAGGCTTTATCATGTATTGCACAAGAAAAGTCACAGACCAGCTTTACTGGGTGGGCGGAAATGACCGCCGTTTGTCTCTGTTTGAGGGCGTTTACGCCGTGCCCGACGGTGTTTCCTATAACTCCTATCTGCTGCTGGACGAGAAAACCGTTCTGTTTGACACGGTGGACGCAGCCGTTTCCGGGGTGTTCTTTGAAAACATTGAGCATGTTCTGGACGGCCGCCCCTTGGATTATCTCATCATTCAGCACATGGAGCCGGACCACTCCGCAACCGTCAGCGAGCTGCTGCTCCGCTATCCGGACACCACCATTGTCACCAACAACAAGGTGCTGATCATGCTGAAAAACTTCTTCCCCAAGCAGAGCTTTGACAAGGTGCAGCTGGTGGACGAAACCACGGAGTTTTCCTCCGGCGCCCATAAATTCCGGTTTGTGATGGCGCCCATGGTCCATTGGCCGGAAGTGATGGTTACTTACGACGCAACGGACAAAACCCTGTTTTCCGCCGACGCGTTCGGCACCTTCGGCGCACTCAACGGCGCACTGTTTGCCGATGAGGTGAACTTTGACCGGGATTATCTGGACGAAGCCCGCCGGTATTACACCAACATTGTGGGCAAATACGGCATTCAGGTGCAGAATCTGCTGAAAAAGGCCGCCGGTCTGGACATTCAGCGTATCTGCCCTCTCCACGGCTTTGTCTGGCGGGAAAATCTGGGATATTTCCTGGAAAAATATCTGCTTTGGAGCAGCTATCAGCCGGAGAAAAAGGGCGTTATGATTGCCTATGCCTCTATTTACGGCAACACCGCCAATGCCGCCGATGTTCTGGCCTGCCGTCTGCGGGACCGGGGCATTCCCACGGTCATGTACGATGTTTCCATGAAAGCCCCGGCAGATATTGTCTCCGCCGCGTTCACATGGAGCCATTTGGTGTTCGCCTCCAGCAGTTATAACGGCGGGGTGTTCGTCTCCATGGAGCAGACGCTCCGGGAGCTGGTTTCCCACAATCTCCAGAACCGCACCGTGGCATTTCTGGACAACGGTTCCTGGGCCGCTGTGGCCGGAAGACAGATGCGTCAGATTCTGGAACCCTGCAAGAATATGACCTATCTGGACGAGGGATTCTCCATGCTCTCCACGCTGAAGGAATCCCAGAGCGACGCCATGGACGCATTGGCCGACGCGCTGGCAGCCTCGGTCAACGCATAACTTTCATACAGAGTCTGCCCCCGATGGAATCATCGGGGGCAGTTTTTTATGCCGCTGCCTGTGTTTCCAACAATTTTTCCGCCGTTTCCAGCATTTTCTGAATCCCCAGACCGTATCCCCGTTGGGGATTATCCGTCAGCACATGGGTCACCGCGCCAATGAGCTTTCCGTTCTGCAAAATCGGACTGCCGCTCATTCCCTGCACAATGCCCCCGGTTTTTTCCAACAGCTGCCGGTCTGTCACCGTCATGAGAAACCGCTCTTCTCCATTTTCCCGGAACACCCGGTCAATGTTCACGGAAAAAGTCTGCCGCTCCGTTCCGTCTACGGTGGTGACAATTTCCGCCGGGCCGGGTTTGGCCTCTCCGGATTCCCCGCACAGCACCGTTTCCACGTTTTCCGGCATCGGGCCGTCATACCGGCCGAAAATGCCGAACACCGTGTTTTCCGCAATGGTGCCGCACAGTGCATTACCGGTCACGCCGCCACACAGCGCACCCGGCGCGCCGCTTTTTCCTTTGATCACGCCGGAGACCTCCGCGGGATACAGCGCGCCCCCTTGAATGGCCACCGGCTCGCCGGTGGCTGCGTCATTGATGCCGTGCCCCAATGCGCCGTAAATTCCCGTTTCCGGGTCATAATAGGTCATGGTACCCAGTCCGGTGACGCAATCCCGGAGCCACAAGCCGAATTGATAGGTGCCCGTTTCCGAGCGCACCGGCGCAACAGTCACCTGCTTGGACGCACCGGACCGCTCCACCGTCAATGTCACCGGAGCGCCCTGCTGCTCTGCCACCGCCTGATTAAAATCCGCCAGATTGTGAATGTCCCGGCTGCCGCATTTTACGATGAGATCTCCCGGCAAAATCCCCGCCTCGCCGGCGGGAGAGACGGCTCCTTGGGCAGTCTGCACCTCGCCTAAGTCCGCCACCATCGCACCGTCCAGATTCACCCGAATGCCCACCGGTTCTCCGCCGGGCACCCGTTCCGCTGCGAAAACCGCCAATCCGCTGCCGCACAGCAGACAGACCGTTATCGCCGCAGCGCCTACCGTTTTCCACGTTTTCCCATTCATTTCCACATTTTCCCTCACCTTCCGTTTTTGTTTTCCACATTGCGACATCATGCCGCAGAAAAAGTATGTCCGAACACGGCAAAAATAACGGTGGTGGATTTTTGATGTATTTCCTGCTGCAATGAAAACCAAAAAGTTTTCCACATTTTGCTAATTCTGCTTTTTTCGTGGGGCATCTTGCATAAGATGAAGTAAGTTCGCTGCAGGGAGGAAACAAAAAATGGATCTTTTGAAATTTGGCAGCCGGGGTCCCCGGGTGCAGTTTTTACAGTTGGCATTGAATCGCGCCGGATTCGGTCCGGTGCAAACCGACGGCATTTTCGGATATGCCACACAAAGCGCCGTACTGCGTTTTCAGACGGAGTTGGATTTACAGCCGGACGGTATTGTGGGGTCAATCACCCGTCAAGCGCTGCGCCCATGGTACGAGGGCTACACCACCCATCGGATTCGCCGGGGCGACAGTCTTTACACCATTGCCCGCACCCATCACACCACGGTCCGGCGCATTGAAACCGCCAATCCGGGTCTGGACCCTTTTCATTTGCCCATCGGGAAAGTGCTGACCGTACCGTTGGCATTTCCCGTGGTGCCCACCACCATTTCATGGACCGGGGAGCTGTTGGAAACGGTGCTCCGCGGTCTCAAAGCCCGCTATCCTTTTCTGGAAACCGGCTGCATCGGGCAGACGGTGTTGGGGCAGGACATTCCATACCTTGTATTGGGCGAGGGCAGAAACACCGTGCTGTATACCGCCGCGCACCACGCCAACGAGTGGATTACCGCACCGCTGCTGATGCAGTTTTCCGAGGACGTGCTGCAAGGCTATATGAACGACCAGAAATTGCAGGACACCCAACTTTCGGAATTCTGGCAAAACAACCGGGTATACATTGTGCCCATGGTAAACCCCGACGGGGTGGACCTTGTCACCGGCGCATTGCAGCAAGGGCAAGCCTACGAAACCGCCCGCGCCATCGCCGCCGATTTCCCGGACATTCCCTTTCCCGGCGGCTGG
>CAJMMY010000089.1 GCA_905214605.1 uncultured bacterium
CGACGGCGGTCTTACCGTAACCTATCTGGACGTGGGGCAAGGAGACGCAACGGTTCTGCAATGCGGTGGGGAAACCTTACTCATTGACGGCGGCGACAACAAGGTGGAGCATCATCTTGTGGAAAGCCTGCAGGCTCTGGGCGTTACGGAGCTGAACACCATTGTCTGCACCCACCCCCATGCCGACCATTGCGGCGGTTTGGACGCCGCAGCCGACGCATTTCCCTTTGATACCGTTTATTCCCCGGTGGAAACCTACGATTCAGTCACCTTCCGGGATTTTGCCGATACCGTAGCATCTCACGGCGGCGCCATTACCATTCCCCAAGTGGGCGATACCTTTACCGTAGGCACCGCCACCGTGACCGTGTTGGGTCCTTGTTGGGACACCCTGCCGGAAAACGTAAACAACTGGAGCATCGTTCTCCGGGTGGATTACGGCAAAACGTCCTTCCTGTTCACCGGAGACGCGGAATATCAGGAAGAAAACGATATTCTGGACCACGGCGCCGATGTGAAGTGCGATGTATTCCAAGCCGGGCATCACGGCAGCAGCACCTCCAACAGCTATCGTCTGCTGTATGAGGCGCAGCCCCAATATGCGGTCATCAGCTGCGGAAAAGGCAATTCCTACGGCCATCCCAGTGAAGAGGCCCTCTCCCGTTTTCGGGACGCCGATGTCACCACCTACTGCACCATGGACGAGGGCAATATCACCTTCTACTCCGACGGCAGCACCGTGTCCACGCAAAACACCGCTTTTGACGCGGACGCTTGGAGCAATGCCGCCTGACAAAAAAATCAAAAATCATTGTTTGAGGATTCTAAAATTCTATGAAAAAACAACTGCTTTCGCTGGCGCTGGCCGGGGCAATGCTCACCGCTGCCGCCCCCCATGCCGGCGCTTATAATCAAGAACAGAAAAATGCCGCGGACACGCTGTACAGCATGGGCTTGTTTTACGGCACGGACAAAGGTTTTGAGCTGGACCGGGATTTGACCCGGCAGGAGGCCGTTGCCATGATGGTACGGCTGTCCGGCAGAGAAACTGCGGCACTCAGCGGAATTTATCACGCCAATTTCCCGGACGTTGCCTTGTGGGCCACCGGGTATGTGGGGTATGCCCAATCCGTGGGATTGGTTTCCGGGTACAGTGCAAAGGAATTCGGTGCCGATGACACCGTCACCGCAGAGCAATATCTGACCTTTGCCCTGCGGGCATTGGGCTACAGCGACATTGCCGGGGACTTTGTCTGGAATGACCCCTGGGAGCTGGCGCAGCAATGCAAACTGGCTCAGCCGGGAGAATTTTCCGGACCCTTGACCCGAGGCGAGGTGGCGCTGATTTCCGCCCGCGCTCTGAGCGCTCCCATGAAGGGCAGCAAGCTCACCTTGGGGGATTCCCTGAGCTTGGTCCGGCAGGCGGAAGATGATTCTACCCTGACCGCCAGCCAGATTTATCGGAAATGCTCCAACGCAGTGTTCTTCCTTCAATCTTTTGAGGACAAGGAATGTCAAACACCCTACGGCACCGCCAGCGGATTTTTCATCAGCCCGGACGGCATCGCCGTGACCAACTATCACGCAGTCATTGACACCGCTGCCGGTAAAATCACCACAAACGACGGGGAAACCTACCCCATTACCAAAATTCTTTACGGCAGCACTCGGGACGATGTGGTCATCATGCAAGTTTCCAAAACCGCCGAAAGCGGACACACCACGGAATCTTTCCCCTATTTGGAGCTGGCAGACCAATCCTCCGTCCATGTGGGTGACACCATTTACAGCTTGGGCGCACCCTTGGGTCTGACGGACACCTTCGCCTCCGGCATCGTGAGCAATCTCTCCCGAAAGCTGGGTTCCCGCACCTATATTCAAATGACGGTGCCCACCTCCTCCGGTTCCTCCGGCGGTCCGGTGGTAAATGCTTACGGCAAGGTCATCGGCATTTGCAGCGCGTCCTTTGCCAAAGGTCAGAATTTGAATCTGGCGGAACCGGTAAACGTGCTGAAAAAGGCCCATTATTCCGGCTCCGGTACGGATTATGCCGCTTATTTCGCCGGGAAAACCTATCACATCACAGCCAACCCCTCTGCCGTGACGGTAAAAGCGGGCGAAACAGTGACCGTAACCGTGGGCAACGATTACCCCTTTACCGCAACGCTGCTGTATGAAAACAACTCCGTGATGAACGTCTCCGCCGCATGGGGCGAATGGACCGACGAGCAGCACGTGGAGCTGCTGCTCACCGGCATCAGTGAGGGCACCGGGGAAATTAAAATCACGTTCTCCGAACTGAAAAGCGACGCCTCCGTGACCATTCCCGTGACGGTGCTCCCCGGCGACCCGGAAAGCACCACCGACTCCGGCGCAACCTCGTAACATTTACATTGTATCGTAAAAAGCCATGGCGAAAGTATCTCGCCGTGGCTTTTATCTTTTGTTTCGACTTTTATTAACTTTGTATGAACATTTATATAAATTGATTGACAAAAGATATAGTTGGTGCTAAAGTGTAGTCATCGAAAAAGGAGATGAGCAAGTTCAATGAAAAAGACATTATATAGCCTGATGCTGAATGATGACGTTGTGCGGGAAGTGGACCTTCTGGCACATCAGCGGGGAACAAGCCGCTCCAGTCTGATTAACGAAATTCTGGCGGATTACGTGGAAGTCATGACCCCGGAGCGGTGGGTCAATCAGATTTTCAAACGTGTGGAGCAACTGCTGACCCCCTCTCGGGAATTGGTGCCGTTCTTCGTGCCCAATACCTCCAGTATGTCGGTCAAATCCAGTTTGCAGTATAAATACCGTCCCACGGTGAAATATGAAGTAGAGTTCCATTCCCTTGCAAATGACAGCAACGGCGAGTTGTCCGTGATTTTCCGGACCCAGTCCGGGGAGCTGATTCGCGCTATGACGAATTTCTTCCGGCTCTGGAAACAAACCGAGGACCGGTGGCTGACGGCGCACAATCTGTCCCCGCGGCAGTATGAATTGTACGACGGTCGGTTTGTCCGCTCCCTTTCCGTAGCCGAGCAGGATCTGAATCATCCGCAGATGGCACAGTCCATTGTGGATTACGTGGAAACCTTTGACCGGCTGATGAAAGCCTATCTGGCAAACAATCTGACGCCGGAACAGTTGCCGGACGCATATGCTCAGGCAATGGAGCAGCAGGCCGTGATTTTCTAAGCCGCTGTTCCGAACAACCATAACAAATTGAATGCGAGGTGTTATTTTATGAACGCTGAAAAATATACCCAGAAAAGTTTGGAGGCAATTCAGACCGCACAGTCTATGGCCTCTGAAAATCAAAATCCTTATCTGACCCCGGAGCATCTGCTGTATGCTCTGGTTGACGCAGACGGCGGCTTGATTGGCTCTCTGCTCAGCCGTATGGGCGTCAACTGCGATGAGGTTCTGTCGGAGCTGGACAGCTTTATTGAAAAGCAGTCGAAGGTTTCCGGCAGCGAGGAAATTTATGCCTCCCGGGAGACCGGCGAAATTCTGAATCTGGCAGAAAAAACCGCTGCCAACATGAAGGACAGCTACGTTTCCGTGGAGCATTTGATGCTGGCCATTTTGGCAAAGCCCACTCCGGCCATTCGGAGAATCTTTGCCGACCACAACATTACCAAACAGAGATTCACTCAGGAGCTGAGCAAGGTCAAAACCCAGCCGGTGAACAGCGATAACCCGGAAGACACCTATGACGCGCTGAGCAAATACGGCACGGATTTGGTGCAGCGGGCTAAGAACAATGAACTGGACCCGGTCATCGGTCGTGACACGGAAATCCGAAACGTGATTCGGATTCTGAGCCGGAAAACCAAGAACAACCCCGTGTTGATCGGCGAGCCCGGCGTTGGTAAAACCGCCATTGCCGAGGGTCTGGCGCAGCGTATCGTCCGCGGCGATGTGCCCGACGGTCTGAAGGACAAAACCGTGTTCTCTCTGGACATGGGCGCATTGGTGGCAGGTGCAAAGTACCGCGGCGAATTTGAGGAACGTCTGAAAGCCGTTCTGGACCAGATTAAAAAGTCCGAGGGCCGCATCATTCTGTTCATCGATGAGCTGCACACCATCGTGGGTGCCGGCAAAACCGAGGGCAGCATGGACGCAGGCAACCTGCTGAAGCCCATGCTGGCAAGAGGCGAGCTGCACTGCATCGGTGCAACCACGTTGGACGAGTACCGGAAATATATTGAAAAGGACGCCGCTTTGGAGCGTCGTTTCCAGCCGGTCATGGTGAATGAGCCCACGGTGGAAGACACCATTTCCATTCTCCGTGGTCTGAAAGACCGGTATGAGATTTACCACGGCGTTCGGATTCACGATAACGCACTGGTGGCTGCCGCAACGCTGTCCGACCGGTACATTACCGACCGTTTCCTGCCGGATAAAGCCATCGACCTGGTGGACGAGGCCTGCGCTCTGGTGCGTACGGAAATTGATTCCATGCCCGCAGAGCTGGACGATGTGCGCCGGAAGATGATGCAGATGGAAATCGAAGAGATGGCTCTGAAGAAAGAAGACGACCCGCTGTCCAAGGACCGTCTGAAGAAGCTGACGGAAGAACTGGCCAACCTGCGGGATTCTTTCCAGGAAAAGCAGGCTGAGTGGGAAAGCGAGAAACACGCTGTGGACAGCGTAAAGGAAATCAAATCCCGCATTGACCAGATGCATGCCGATATTGAAAGCGCACAGGTGGCGCTGAACTACGAAAAGGCCGCAAAGCTGCAGTATTCCGACTTGCCCGCGCTGGAAAAGGAATTGGCAGCTGCCGAGAAAGCCGCTGAGGAAAAGCGGGCCAACTCCATGGTCCATGACACCGTCACCGAGGAAGAGGTGGCCGGCATTGTGGCAAAGTGGACGGGAATTCCCGTGGCAAAGCTGATGGAGGGCGAGCGTGAAAAACTGCTCCGTCTGGACGATATTCTGCATCAGCGGGTTGTGGGGCAGGACGAGGCTGTGCAGAAGGTTTCCGAGGCCATTCTGCGGTCCCGGGCCGGCATTGCCGACCCCAACCGCCCCATCGGTTCCTTCCTGTTCCTCGGCCCCACGGGCGTGGGCAAGACGGAGCTGGCGAAGTCCCTCGCGGACT
>CAJMMY010000090.1 GCA_905214605.1 uncultured bacterium
ATTACCATAATAATGTTGGAACATTTTGATTATACCACGCCCCCGCCCGCCTGCAAAGCCCCTGGTGCAAAAACATTCCACCTCGCCCCTTGACACCCCGCACCGTGTATGCTATTCTATACCTACTAAAACCCGGTGTGGATTTTTACAGCACTGCTACTTTTCGCCACACAACCGCGCTAACGCGTGGTTGTGTGGTTTTTTTGTGCCGTTTTTGCCCGCCATTTCCACTGCATTCCAACTAAAAAGGAGCTACACTTTACCCGTGAACGATACTTTTATGAAAGAGCGGCCTATTTTCCCGCTGCTGGTTTCCATGGCGCTGCCCATGGTGCTCTCCATGCTGGTCAACTCCCTATATAATATTGTAGACAGTTATTTTGTGTCCAAAATCAGCGAAGACGCAATGACCGCCCTTTCTCTGGTTTACCCCATTCAAAATTTGATTCTGGCGGTAGCTGTGGGATTCGGCGTAGGCATCAACGCAGTGATTGCCTTCTATCTGGGTGCCGGAGACAAGGATACCGCCGACAAAGCTGCCACCCAAGGTATGACCCTGACCGTGGTGCACAGCGTTGTGTTCTCTCTGTGCAGCATTCTCATCATGCCCATGTTTCTCCGGCTCTTTACGGATTCCGAAACCGTGATTGCGCTGGGTCTGCGGTACTCGAATATCGTATTCCTGTTCGGGATTATGCAGATTTTGGGCATTGCCTTTGAAAAGATTTATCAAGCCGTGGGCAGCATGAACATTTCCGTGCTCAGCCTCACCGCAGGCGGTGTTGCAAACATCATTCTGGACCCTCTGCTGATTTTCGGCATCGGACCGTTCCCCGAAATGGGCATCGAAGGCGCCGCATTGGCAACCGGCTTGGGGCAGACCCTTTCTCTGGTGATTTATCTGGTGGTCTACCGATTCAAAACCATTCCCGTCCGGTTTCGGAAAGAATACATCAAGCCGGAGCGCACCATGGTCGGCAAGCTCTATGCCATCGGGATTCCCGCAGCCTTGAATCTGGCGCTGCCCTCTCTGCTGATTTCCGCATTGAACGCCATTCTGGCTGCCTATTCTCAGGTTTACACATTGGTGCTGGGCATTTACTATAAGCTGCAATCTTTCCTGTACCTCCCCGCAGGCGGAATTGTGCAGGGTATGCGGCCGTTGATTGGATACAACTACGGTGCCGGAGAGCATCAGCGGGTGCGCAGCATCTTCAACATTGTACTGGTCATGTCCGGTATCATCATGCTGATTGGCACTGCCATTTGTCAGCTGGTTCCCCAACCGCTGATGGAGCTGTTCACGCAGACCCCCGAGGCGATTTCCGCCGGAACGCAGGCACTGCGGATTATCAGCATCGGCTTTGTACTTTCGGCCGTCTCCGTAACCGCCTCCGGTGCATTGGAGGGATTGAGCATGGGCGTCTCTTCTCTGATGATCTCCCTGCTCCGGTACATTGTTATCATCATTCCCGCTGCATTCCTGCTCAGCCGTGTATTGGGCGCTGCCGGTGTGTGGCATGCATTCTGGATGACCGAAGCCGTTTCTGCGGTCGCCTCTCTCATCATCTATCGCCGAGCAATTCATCGTCCGGAAATGGGCTGAACTCAAAACCACGCGTTCGTCGCGTGGTTTTCTTTTTTTGCGCAGAAAAGGGCATTGCCGCGTAACACGGCAATGCCCGAAAAATTATGGAGAATGTCAGTTGCTTATCAGATTACTGTGCGTATTGCAGCCAATCCGGGTCCGGGCGCAGACCTGCCCACCGTTCCGTTTTTCCGTCAGAGTTTACGGTATACCGATGGCTGACAGTTGCCTCCTGCACCGCAAGATAATACCATGCCTCCGGGTTCTGATTGTCCGGCCAGATATGCATATCCCCGTCCAAATCTGCGGCACTTTCCGGTAGGCGGCCCAATACGTGATTGATGAGGGTAATTGCCTCTGCCCGGGTAATGTTTCGGTCCGGTCGGAATGTGCCGTCCGGGTATCCTCTGACCCAGCCCAGTCCGGCAGCCCGCTCCACAAAGGGCGCAGACCAATGCCCCGTCAAATCCGAGAACATCGTTTTGGACGCATTGGAGCTGTCAAATTTTGCCGCAATGGTGGCCAATTCTCCCCGGGTAATCCGCTGATTCGGTCCAAAGCTGCCATCGGGATAACCGCTGACAATGCCCAATTTTGCCATGGTTGCCACCGCCGTAGCATACCATGCCCCCGGCTCCACGTCGGAAAAGGCACAGACATTGGTCAGATTTGCCTGCCGGGTGTTTTCCTCCAACAAGCGGAAGAAAATCACCGCCACCTCTGCCCGGCTGATATCTGCCTCCGGTTTCACCGGCCAATATCGACTGTCCGCAGTGAATTCCCCGGTTCGATAATCCTCCGGGTAGCCTACAATGTACATGGTGTGGTCCTTGGTATTCAGCCGGGGCGGCTCATAGCTGCCCATACTTCCCCCGGAAACGGTATAGGACACCGTTGGGCGATAAAAGTTTTCCGGAACCCCCGCTGCTCCGTCGGAATCCACGGGATACAAGGTTGCAGCGATATTGGTGTGCAAACCGGCATAGCCTTTGCTGCCGTCAGCATCATAAGCGCCGTAGGTTCCCGGCGCGGTTTTGGGGTCGGTCAGCGCTACGGTATAGGTCAGCTGCACCGGGCGGAATTGACTCACCGGAACATGAATTTCCCAGGAAATCTGCTCGGTATCCTGCAAATTTCCGGGGAGATAGGTCAGCGTGTAATCATATTCCGTTTCGCCGCCCTGTTCCCGCTTTTCAAAGCCGAATCGATTCTCTCCAATCACTTCCGCCTGCAAGGTAGTCTCTCCCACCTGCATGGACATGGCATCGATTTTCGGAATGAAATCGAAGTTGTATGCCCCGTCTGTATAGCCCATGGTGTCCAGCACTGAACTGCCGCCGGCAATAAGATAGTAAATCTCATCGTGAATGTCATCAAAGCTGACCCGCTTGCCGTCAGAGAGAAATTCCATAAAATTGGGGCCCCACGGATATTCCGTGCTGCCGCCGCTTTCCGCCGGGAGTGCATAGCAGTGATACCCGGCCGCTTGCGCCTCGTGATAGACCGCATAGGCCTCATACAGCGCCGTATCTACGGAGTTTGCATAGTCTCCGGCTTGCGCCGCCGGGGTGCAGTTCTCCGGCTCCGTGCCGTAGGGATAGTCATAGTCGGTGCCCTGACGCTCCAGCTGCTGTTTTACGGAGGTCAGCCACGCGCTCCAGCTTTTCGGTGCTGCGGACGTGCCGTATTTCGACGCCCAGTTGTCCGGACCGCACCAATGCTTTTCCCCATCGCCCATAAAGGACCATGCCACCGCCGTAGGCTCCGCACCGTGGAGATACGTGATTCCGTCGCTGACGGCAATCAGATACTTCCGATTGGCCGGGGTTTCCAAATCACCGTCCAACAGCGCCTTGCCTGCCAGCAACCCGGCATGGAGATTGGTTCCGCTACCCGCTGTCTGCTCCACCGCCGCTTGAATGGATCCATACTCCGTTGCCAAATCAAAAAAGGCGCCTTCATTGGCCACATTGGCCTGCTGATTGAAAATCACCACGCCTACCTGAATGCGTCCGGCAGTATGCTCCAACCGTTCTTTCAGCTGCCGCAGCATTTCCATTGCCTGCCGCTCCATGGCAGCGCTTGTGGATTTGTCCAGCACCAACACCACATCGGTGGTCAGCGGTTCTTCCTTTGCAGGCAACGCCAAGGTGATTTGAGACCGATATGTTCCGTCCAGATTCGTTGCTGTTTTAGACTTGGAAACCGTCCAATTCTGACCGGGGCTGTCCGGGTCCACGGGAACAAAGGGCGCGCCGTGGGCGGCTTTCAGCGCCAACGTGCTGTCGTCATCGGATTTCGGCGGATACACCGCATAGTAGCCGCTTTCTGTTTCCGGGATGGGTTCGCCCCACCGGTAACGGATTTCCGCCGTTTCAAAGCCGTCATAATACCAATCGGTAATTTTCCGCTGGGTGCTGCTCAAGATCCGCTTGCCGGACATGGTTTCCGCAGCAGGCAGCGTCACCGCATTGTTTTTGCTGCCGCCGGCATACACATCGTCTCCCAAGCTGCCGGCTGCGTTGTTATACAGTCCGCTCCCCGGAGAAACCGCAAGGGTGACGCCGTCTTTTACCGCGATTCCGCCGCCGTTTTTCCCTGCCGTATTGCCGGTCACGGACACGGCGGTGCCGAGAATCACATTTTCCTGCTCCCGGGGGTTGTCCCGCAGATTGACATTCCGGGCAAAAATGCCGCCGCCGTTTTCTCCCGCATCGTTGTCCGCAACGGTACCGCCATGCAGTTCAATGCCCCGCCAGTTGGTGCTCAAAATTCCACCGCCGCAGCCGTTCGGCGCTCTGTTTCCGGAAATCTCTCCGCTTTCCATCACAAACCGGGAGCCGTTTCCTGCCAGATACACCCCACCGCCGCCATACATTGCAAGGCTCGTTTCGGCGCAATTCCCCGTTACCCGGGAATTTTCCAGAATGTATGTTGCCGTGATTCCGCTGGTGAACTGGATTCCGTCTGCCCGGGAGACATAGTTGGCTGCCCCGGCAGCAAGACCGCCGCCGTTGGATTTCGACCGATTCTGCGCCACAACGCTGTTTGTCAGACGGCAGGTAACGCTGCTTTCCCGATAACCGGAGGTTGCCATGTAAATTCCGCCGCCGGAGTTGTCGGCGGTATTCCCGGAAATCTCGCAACCGGTCAGGGTAACATTGCCCGATAGAATGGACAAGCCACCGCCGCTTTGCGCCGCATTTCCAGTCACGGTCAAACGGTCCAGTTTCACCGGCAGCGCCTGCTGCAAGGTATCGTCGGCATGATTTTCCGACGGCTGATAGGTGCCGGAAACCGCCCGGCTAATGTTGATTCCGCCATTGGTACCCCCGGTAATGCTACCGTTGCAAACGGCAATTTCCGCCGCTGCGTCAGTCGTCAGAACGGAAATCTGTACCACCGGCGCCCACTTTCCTGCGCCGCGCAGAGTAAATCCGTTCAGATTCAATGTCACCGGCTTGCCAATGGTAATGCTTTCTTCC
>CAJMMY010000091.1 GCA_905214605.1 uncultured bacterium
CCGGAGCGCCGCAGAAATCAACGGAAAAAGCTGTATGTGAAATTCCCCAGTACCGATGAAAAAATGCGCCGCCGTCTGGAATTGCTGATGGAAATGTTCCCCGGGGAGGAGCAGTTGGTGCTGTATTTCCCGGATACGGGCAAGCGCATGGCTGCCCGATGCATGGTTCACCCAGCGTTGGTGGAGGAATTGCAGGAACTGTTGGGCGAGGAAAGCGTTGTTGTGAAATAAAAATGTGGAAAAGCGGCGGGAAATTCCGCCGCTTTTTTGTTGGAGAGTTTTTTGGATTGTGTGGAAAGAAGTGCGTTGACAGCGGCAGATAACTCTTGCAATCCGTTTTCATGAGGATTAAAATGACCTCACAATGTGAGAAAAGAGATGAAAATCCCCCTATGAAAACGGCAAACAGCGGTGATTTTTCCGTCGGTAGTGTAAAAACCAACATTCTTCGGTTGGCGGTGCCCATGACGCTGGCGGAGCTGATTCAGGTGATGTATAACATCGTGGACCGAATTTTTATCGGCCATATTCCCGGCGCGTCCAGTCAGGCACTCACCGGGGTGGGCGTTACGCTGCCGCTGATTACCATTTTGATTGCCTTTGCCAATTTGTTCGGCACCGGGGGCGCGCCGCTGTTTTCCATTGCCCGGGGTGCGGGAGATCGGGACCGGGCGCGGGATTTGATGGGCAACACCTTTGCCCTGCTGCTGATTGCAGGCGGGGTGATGATGGGATTGATTTTTACCTTCAAGCGGCCGCTGCTGTATTTATTCGGCGCCAGTGAAAACACCTATTCCTATGCCGACGCGTATCTGACCGTTTATTTGCTGGGCACCTTGTTTTCCATGGTCAGTTTGGGCATGAACGGGTTTATCAATGCTCAGGGGTTCGGCATGATTGGCATGCTGACGGTTTCCATCGGCGCCGCGCTGAATCTGATTCTGGACCCGCTGCTGATTTTCGTGCTGCAGATGGGCGTTCGGGGCGCAGCGGTGGCAACGGTGATTTCTCAGGCGGCTTCCGCCGTTTGGGTGCTGCGGTTTCTCCGGAGCGGCAAGGTGATGATTCCGCTGGAATGGAAGTCCATGAAATTGCAGAGGAAACTGGCGCGGCAGATTACGTCTCTGGGAATTTCCGGGTTTGTCATGGGCGCGACCAACAGTTTGGTACAGATTGTCTGCAATAAAACCCTGCAGATTTGGGGCGGCAGCTTGGGCGATTTGTACGTGGGCGTGATGACCGTCATCAACTCGGTGCGGGAGATTGTGCTGCTGCCGATGCAGGGGCTGTCAAGCGGCGCGCAGCCGGTTATGAGTTTTAATTACGGTGCAAAACAATACGGCCGGGTAAAAGAGGCCATTCGCTTTACAACGGTCATCTGCGTGATATTTTCCTGCGCGGTGTGGGCATTGCTGCTGCTATTCCCCCAGATGTTTATGCGGTTGTTCAATGATGAACCGATGCTGATTGCCAAGGGTGTTTCGGCTATGCGGATTTACTTTTTCGGAATCTTTCTGATGGCGCTGCAAATGGCGGGGCAATCCACCTTTGTGGCTTTGGGATATTCCAAATATGCCATTTTCTTCTCCCTGCTGCGGAAAGTGGTTATCGTGGTTCCGCTGACAGTGATTTTGCCCTATCTGTTCGGCCTCGGCACCGACGGCGTATTTTGGGCGGAGCCGATTTCCAATCTGTTGGGGGGCACGGCTTGCTTTGTCACCATGCTGTGCGTGGTCCGACGGAGACTGAACCGGGCGCAGCAGACCCAAACAACTCCATAAAAAATTGCTGCGTCATTGCATATTGCAACAACGCAGCATTTTTTATTTCCGTTTTCGTTTCATCATGCTCAGAACAAGGCAGACTGCACCGAACAGCACACCGGCAATGGCCCACACCAGCCAGTAATACCCCGGGTTGCCGTTTCCGTAGGGGCCGAAGGTCACGAAGAGGAACAGCGCGGTCACCACCAGCCAGTAAATGGCAATGATCTGTCCGCGGAATGTTGCGGTTCGTTTGTTCTCTCGGGTGTAATCCCCCTCTTCCAGCAACCGGTCCATTGCGCCCCGCACGACACCCACCCGGACAAACCGGCTGCAAGCTACGGCAATGATGCACAGCGTCATGGAAACACCCAAACCGGTCAAGCGACCGTTCCCAATAGCACCTTCCGCAATGACAGGAATGGCGGCGAGAATACACAATACCGTGCCGATGGCATTGTTTTTGTCATAGGTATCGGAAAACTGCGCCGCCCGCTCCCGCACCAAACCGGAAACACCGTATTCCGTTTCAATGGGGTCGGTTTCCAAGAATTTGTAATCCCGCAGTTTGCTGCCGCAGGACATGAACAGCCAAACCGCAGCGGCAACCAATACCAATAAGAGCCCCAGACCGATGATGGCACCAAACATTGTCATCAGCTGATTTTGGGAGAATCGGGTGGTGAGCAGCAGGGGAACCGGGGAAATGATGCACAAGGCGGTTGCCAATGCCATTTTTGGCGCTGCGGCTTGTTTCTTTTCCAGAAAGTCGGTTGCCTGGGACAAGGTGACTTTCCGCAGGGCGTCGGACTCCGGCTCGTTGGTATATTCCGGCTGCCCCAAATCGTCTTTCAGCAGGTAATCCAGCGTGACGCCGAATAAACCGGAAATCTGGAGCAGCTTGTCAATTTCCGGCACGGACTGTGCGCCCTCCCATTTGGAAACGGATTGCCGGCTGACATTTAATTTTTGGGCAAGGTCTTCCTGAGACCACCCGGCTTGCTTTCGCAAGCTGACTAATTTATCTGCAAAAATCATAGTTTGAGAACCTCCTGATTGAAATCAGCGCGCTGTTCTGTTTCTGGTTGTATGGTATCAGATTTTCTGGTTGCATGCAAGAAATTCGCCCCTTGCAATGTGTCAACCGTGGGTTGCAACCGGGCGTTGCACCGGGGAAAATCAAGGGTTTTCGGCTTTTTGCCGGAAGTTCAAAAGAATGTCGGTTATTTCAGGGAAAAACGATTGTTTTTTCATTGATTCTTTTGAGGGCGGGCGGTATAATCAGAAAACTGCTTGAGAGAGAATAAAATATGTCGGGAGGAACGATATGAATCAAGGTGCAAAGAAATTGACAGAAGGCGTACTGTGGAAACAGATTCTGTTTTTCAGTATTCCGCTGGTGCTTTCCAATCTGCTGCAGGTGCTGTTTAATATGTCCGATATTGCGGTGGTGGGCCAGTTTGCCGGTTCCAATGCACTGGGCTCCGTGGGCTCGACCACCACACTGGTGGCGCTGTTTACGGGAATTCTGATCGGTATGGGCAGCGGCATCAACGTCATCGTTGCTCGGTTTTTCGGCGCGCAAGACCTGGAAAATCTGGAGGAAACGGTGCATACCTCTCTGATTCTCAGCGCGCTGATTGGTCTGGCACTGCTGGTGCTGGGCTTGGTGCTGGCAAATCCCATTCTCCTGCTGCTGAAAACCAAGGAGGAGCTGCTGGACGGTGCGGCGCTGTATCTGCGGATTTATTTTCTGGGTATGCCTGCAACGGGTATTTATAACTTCGGCAACGCGGTGTTCAGCGCTGTGGGCAATACAAAAAAGCCGCTGATTTTCCTGAGCATTTCCGGCGCGGTGAATATTGCGCTGAATCTGTTTTTCGTGATTGTGTGCAACTTGGACGTAGCCGGTGTAGCCATTGCCAGCGCCGTCTCCCAGTGGCTTTCCGCCATTTTGATTGTGGTGTCGCTGCTGCGGGTGGAAGATGCTTACGGCATTAAGCCCCATTTGCTGAAATTGACCCGGAGCAAGGCTGCTTTGGTGCTGAAACTGGGTCTGCCTGCGGGCTTGCAGAACGCAATTTTCCAGGTGGCAAACCTGTTCATTCAGTTTGGCGTGAACAGTTTCAGCGCTACGGTGGTGTCCGGCAACTCCGCGGCGGCCAACGCAGATACCATGGTGTATGATACCATGGCGGCGGTGTATACGGCTTGCGGCAGTTTCATCGGTCAGAATCTGGGCGCGGGCAATATGGAGCGCGTGAAGAAATCCTACCGCATCAGCTTGGCTTATTCCGTAGGCGTGGGTGTGGTGCTTGGTCTGCTGCTGGAGATTTTCGGCAGACAGTTCCTGCATTTCTTCAGCCCCGACCCGGCGGTGGTAGAGGCAGGATTGTACCGGCTGCGCATCATGGCGCTGTCTTATTGGATTTCCCCCTTTATGGATTGCACCATTTCTGCCTCCCGTGGCTTGGGCATGAGCTTTGTTCCTACGGTGATTGTGGTTCTGGGCTCCTGCCTGTTCCGAATTGCATGGATTTTCACGGTGTTTGCATTCTTCGGAACGCTGACCTCTCTGTATCTGCTGTATATGTTCTCTTGGACCATTACCGCAATTGCAGAGATTGCATATTACCACAGAGTGTATCATAACGTATGCAGAATGTACCGCCCGAAAGAGTCGGCGGCATAATAAACAAGGAGCTGTTGCGGTTGTTTGCGGCAGCTCCTTGCTTTTTGTGCAAATTTCAGTTACTATCAAGGTAGATTACATAAACCGTAGAAAGTGAGGTCAGGCGATGAAAAAACGAAATGGGATTCTTCTTACTGTCTTCCTATTGGCGTTGGCAATTTTTGTAATCAATTACGCCGGTAACCGGAAGAAAGACACCGAACAACCGATTTCCATGGAATTTGCTCCGAATGCATTAGAATTATGCGTCACCGCCGATGACGGTTATGTATTTGAGTGGATACAAGCGCCGGAAGGGAACGGATATTTGCAGATTCCCGCAGTCGATGACGAAACCCGTTCGATTGTGCTTGATGTTTCCGCCATTCCCGTCGGGAAAAATGACTATTTGACCTTTGCTATGCAAAAAGCAGACGACTGCGTATATCTGACCTGCGAAATCCTGCATCAAAGCGACAGTCAGTTTATCGTTGAGGTGTCTCAAAAGAGTACGGAAAAAGTGGACACTTATAAATTTGATTATTGAATCGAATCCCAACACGATGGGAGAATATGACATAGGGCGGGGGCATTTTTTTTATGCGCCCGCCCTGATT
>CAJMMY010000092.1 GCA_905214605.1 uncultured bacterium
GGTCGCGAATCCGTTTCAGCAGCGGCTCCGCGGGATAGGGGGCAGTGCGGTACCCGTTTGCGATGGCATTGGTGTTGATTTCAAAAATAACCGGTTGTGCGCACAATGCGTCCAACGCAGATTCCGCGGCGCGGACATAGCGGGGGTCGCTCTGGGAAAACAGAATCTCGTTCTCGTTGAATTTGGTGACCAAATCGAAATGCCCCACAAAGGTGCAGTGGGTTTTCTTCACCATGTCTGCCACTTGCCGGTAATAATCCTCGCAGAAAGCCAGAATATCGCCGTTGTATTGGCTGCTGACGCCCTGCATCAATTCCATCGGGTTGTCGTCCACGGGCAGATAATGTCCGTTTTTCAGCACATAATGAGCGGAACCGATGACGTAATCGTAGCCGTCTGTGGGTTCTTCCGACCAGTAATCCTGCTCAATGCCGCAGAGAATCCGAATTTTCCCGGCATATTGCCCTTGCAGCCGGCGGATTTCTTCCCGGTAGGCGATGGTTCCTTCTTTGGACATGCAATAGCTTTCGTCGAACCAGGTATAGCTATGCCCGGAAAAGCCGAAAGTGGGGCACCCGGCGGCAACGGCAGCCTGCACCATTTCTTCCGCTGTGTTGGACCCGTCGCAATAGGTAGTGTGATTGTGAAATGTGGAAAACACCATCAGACCATTTTCTCCTGCTTGACTTTTTTGTCAATCACGTGGCGGGAGGCCAATTCCCGGGTAATATCTTCTATGGAAATGCCCATTTCCACCATGACTACCATGACATGATACACCAAATCGGCAATTTCGTAAATGGTTTCCTTTTTATCTTGGTCTTTTGCGGCAATAATGACCTCCGTGGATTCCTCACCCACTTTTTTCAGCATTTTGTCCATGCCCTTTTCAAACAGATAGCTGGTGTAGGAACCCTCTTTCGGCTCGGTTTTTCGGCCGCGAATCAGGTTCATCAGACCGTCCAAGGTGAAATCGTGGAGGGTTTCGCTTTCCCACAGGGGATTGTGGAAACAGGATTCCGCACCGGTGTGGCAGGCGGGACCGTCTTTTTCCACCAGAACCACCAGTGCGTCCCGGTCGCAATCGGCAATGATTTCTGCGATGCGCTGCACGTTGCCGCTGGTTTCGCCTTTTCTCCACAGCTCCTGCCGGGAGCGGGACCAGAAACAGGTCCGGCCCTCGTCCATGCTGATTTGCAGGCTTTCCCGGTTCATATAGGCAACGGTCAGAACCTCCCGGCTGTATACGTCTACAACCACGGCGGGAATCAGACCTTTTTCGTCAAATTTCAGTTCGTCAATCTTTACCATGTTCCCTTATCCTCACTTTCGCACCGGGATATTGTGCCGGCTCAGTCCTTCTTTCAAATCATCAATGCGCACCTCGCCAAAATGGAAAATCGAGGCGGCTAAGCCCGCGTCAACTTTGGGCAGCGTCTGAAACAGCGCGACAAAATCCGCAATGGACCCGGCGCCGCCAGAGGCAATCACCGGAACGGACACCGCGTTGCACACGGCATCCAGCATCTCCAAATCGAATCCGTTTTTCACACCGTCGGTATCAATGGAGTTGACCACAACCTCACCGGCACCCATATCCACGCAACGGCGAATCCAATCAATGGCCTCCATGCCGGTATTTTCCCGGCCGCCCTTGGCGAACACCCGGAATGTGCCGTCCACCCGTTTCACATCGGCGGAGAGCACCACGCATTGATTGCCGTATTTCTTTGCAGCCTCTGCCACCAATGAGGGATTCCGAATGGCACCGGAGTTCACGCTGACTTTGTCGGCGCCGCATTTCAGCACCCGGTCGAAGTCGGACAGCGTATTGATTCCGCCGCCCACGGTGAGGGGGATAAATACCGTTTTGGCCACTTGCGTCAGAATTTCGGTGAACAGTGCCCGGTCCTCGGCAGAGGCGGTGATGTCATAGAACACCAGTTCATCGGCACCGCTGTCGCTGTAATACCGGGCGAGCTCCACCGGGGAATTGACATCGCTGAGCCCTTGAAAATTCACGCCCTTGACCACGCGGCCGTCTTTTACGTCCAGACAAGGGATAATTCGTTTTGTAATCATGCTTTTGCCACCTCGATTGCATCTTTCAGATCAATGGCACCGGTGTAATAGGCTTTGCCGATGATGGCACCGTACAATCCCATATCCCGGAGGGCTTGAATGTCCTGCAATGTGGAAACGCCCCCGGAGGCAATGAAGTCCATGGAAAATTTTTCGGACAGTGTGCGGTACAGCGCCGTGTTGGTGCCGCCCAGCATACCGTCCTTGGAGATATCGGTACAGATGACGGTTTTGACGCCCAACTGCTCCAGCTCATCGCAGAATTCCATGCAGGTTTTGCGGCTCAATTCCGTCCAACCGTTCACGGCCACAAAACCGTCCCGGATATCCACACCCACGGCAATTTGTTCGCCGAAATGGGAAACGGCGCTGCGGAGGAATTCCGGGTCCTTTACCGCTGCGGTGCCCAGAATCACCCGGGAAACCCCGGCGGTGAGGTACCGCTCAATGACCGTCATGGAGCGAATGCCCCCGCCGATTTCCGCGTGGAGACCGGAGGCGGAGACAATGGACTTTACTGTTTCAAAATTGGGCGCGTCGCCGGATTTGGCGCCGTCCAAATCCACCAGATGAATGAATTCGGCTCCCGCGGCGCGGAAATCGCAGGCAACCTGCTCCGGGTGGGTGCTGTAAACGGTTTTCTGATTGTAATCACCTTTTACCAGACGGACGGCGCAGCTGTCAATCAGGTCGATGGCAGGAAAAATATTCATGGCGCTACCTCACAAAATGCCCGAAGAATGTTCAGCCCCACAGCGCCGGACTTTTCCGGGTGAAACTGTGTGCCGTAGACGTTGCCGTTTTCCACGGCTGCGGTGAGCTCGGTGCCGTATTCCGCCGTGGCAATCACCGAGGGCGTGCAATCCGCGGCATAATAGCTATGTACAAAATACACGCAGTCGTTTTCCCGGATATACCGGAACAAGGGACTCACCGGCTTGTCTTTCGGAAAGTGGAGGGCATTCCAGCCGATGTGAGGGATTTTCAAATCGGGGGCAATGACATCAGAAATGGGCACCACCCGCCCGGGCACCAATCCTAAACCGGCATGCTCGCCGTATTCGTAGCTTTTGTCGAAAAGCAGCTGCATGCCCAGACAAATGCCCAGAATGGGTGTTCCGTCAGCGGCCAATTCTTTCAGAACTGCGTCTAAGCCGGTGGCGGCCAATTTTTCCGCAGCGTCGCCGAATGCGCCCACACCGGGGAGAATGATGCGCTCTGCCTGTTTCAGTGCCTGCGCGTCACCGGTTACAATGGCTTGCTCACCGATGCGGTCCAGAGAACTTTTCAGGGAAAACAGATTGCCCACACCGTAATCTACAATGGCAACCATTACAATACCCCCTTGGTGGAGGGAATTTCATCCCGGAAGGCCTCGTCAATGGCAACTGCTTGCCGCAGCGCCCGTCCAAAACCCTTGAATGCAGCCTCAATGATGTGGTGGCTGTTTTCGCCGTCGAACTGGCGAATATGTAGGGTCAGACCGGCATTTCGCACGAAAGCCATGAAAAACTCTTTCACCAGCTCGGTGTCAAAGGTACCCACTTTTTCCGTAGGAATTTCCAAACCGTACCGCAGGGTATCCCGACCGGAGAAATCCACGGCAACCAGCACCAATGCTTCGTCCATGGGCAGCAGACAGCTGCCGTAGCGGTTGATGCCCTTTTTGCCGCCCAATGCCCGGGCAAAGGCTTGCCCCAAGGCAATTCCGATGTCTTCTACGCTGTGGTGGTCGTCAACCTGCGTGTCGCCTTGACAAGTGACGGTTAAATCGAATCGTCCGTGCTTGGCAAACAGCGTGAGCATGTGGTCCAGAAATCCCACGCCGGTATGGATTTCACTGCTGCCGGTTCCGTCCAAAACCAGAGACACTGCAATGTCGGTTTCGGCGGTTTTGCGGGCAATGGTATATCCCCGGAGGGGCTGATTGTAAATCGGAGCGGTTGCGTTATCCATTGGCAAGTTCCTCTTTTCTAATGTCTGCAACGGCTTGCAGAAAAGTATCCATTTGTGCGTCGGTGCCGATGGTCACCCGGCACCAATCCTGAATCCGGGGCTGATTCCAATGCCGAATCAGAATCCCCCGTGCTTTCAGCTTGCGGTATAACGCCTCGCCGGAAATCCACGGCGCGGAAACGAACAGAAAGTTCGTTTTGGAATCCGTGACCGTAAAATCCAATGCGTTCAGCCCTTGCGCCGTGCGGGTGCGGGTTTCCATGATTTTCTCGGCATTGGCATGGTAGTATGCATTTTCTTCCATGGCAGCCAATCCGGCGGCGGCGGTCATGCGGTTGATGTTATAGGGGTTGGTGGAATATTTGATGGTATTCAAGTCCTGCATCAAGCCCGGATTGCCCATGCCGAATCCCAGACGCGCCCCGGCAAGGGAGCGGGATTTGGAAAAGGTCCGGGTGACCAGCAGGTTTTCATATTTGGGCAGCAGCGTCAGCGCACTGTTCCCACCGAAGTCTACGTATGCCTCGTCGATGATGACTACGTTGTCCGGGTTGGTTTTCAGAATTTCCTCGATTTGCCAAAGGGGCAGATTCAACCCAGTGGGGGCATTGGGATTGGCAATAACAATCTGTTTGCCCAGATTGCAGTAATCTTTGTAATCAATGCTCCAATCCGATTTCAAGGGAATCTGCGTGTAGGGAATACCGTTCAGCTCGGCAAATACGGTGTAAAATCCATAGGTAATATCCGGGAAGGCAAAGGGGTGCTGTTGATCCCCGAAAGCCATGAAAGCGAAGTTCAGAATTTCATCGGAGCCATTGGTCAAAAGCACTTGATTGGGCTGCAAACCGTAAAACTCCGCCACTGCTCGGGTCACGTCTGTGGATTCCGGGTCGGAATACAGCTGCAGCCGCTGCGCCTCCGCCGCGGCATACTCC
>CAJMMY010000093.1 GCA_905214605.1 uncultured bacterium
CATTATCTTCTTCTGGGTAGCCCGTATGATTTTCTCCGGCTGCGAGCAGATGAAGACGCCGCCGTTCCACACGGTGTTTATCCACGGCATTATCCGGGATAGTCAGGGACGGAAGATGAGTAAATCTCTGGGCAACGGCGTGGACCCCATTGAGGTCATCAACCAGTACGGCGCCGACGCACTGCGGTTCAATATCATCACCGGCAACTCTCCCGGAAACGATATGCGTTACTTCCCGGAGCGCTGCGAGGCCATGCGGAACTTTGCCAACAAGCTGTGGAATGCCTCTCGTTTTGTGATGATGAACCTGACCATCGACAAGAACGAGCTGCCCGAAACGCTGACCCTGGAAGACAAGTGGATTCTGAGCAAGCTGAACACGCTGGCAAAGGAAGTCTGCGCAAATCTGGACGCTTACGAGCTGGGCGTGGCTGCAAGCAAGATTTACGACTTCATTTGGGACGATTTCTGCGATTGGTACATTGAGCTGACCAAGACCCGTCTGTACGGCGAAAGCGCAGAGGAAAAGCTGAATGCACAGAAGGTGCTGCTGTATACGTTGACGGAAACCCTGAAACTGCTGCACCCCTTCATGCCCTTTATCACGGAGGAGATTTATCAGGCGCTGCCTCACGAGGGCGACGTGATTATGACCCAGACGTACCCTGCTTTCACGGAAATGCTGAATTTCCCGGAGGAAGAGGCTGCTATGGAAACCGTTATGAACGCCATCAAGGCTGTCCGCAGCCGCCGCGCCGAAATGAACGTACCGCCCTCCAAAAAGGCGCACATCATTGTTGCAACAGAGAAAACCGATGTGTTCACCGCAGGCATTCCCTTTATGCTGAAGCTGGCTTATGCATCTTCCGTGGAAGTTACCGCTGAAGTGCCCGCAAATGTGGACGGCATGGTGAACGTGGTCACCAACGAATGCCAGATGTATATGCCCATGGCAGAGCTGGTGGACATCGAAAAGGAAAAAGAGCGCATTACCAAGGAATTGGAGAAGGCACACAAGGAAAAGGAAGGTCAGGAAAAGAAACTGGCCAACGAAAAGTTTATCTCCAAGGCACCGGAGCACGTTGTGGCAACGGAGCGGGAGCGTCTGGCGCGGGCAGAGGCATTGATTGCCAACCTGGAAGACAGCTTGAAGAAACTGGGATAATTTTTCCCGGCGGGGTTCTTTCGACCTTTTTCCCGGCATATATTTGATACAATGATCCCGGATTCGGAGAATTTCTTCGAATCCGGGATCTTTTTTTATCCGGAGGAAGGGAATGAAACTTGCAAAACGCTATGAAAACGGCCGCCTGACCTTGGGGCTGATAGGAGAATTGGACCACCATTCTGCCGGACGCGCCATGGATTCCATTGCCCGGGAGATGGAGGAGGCCCTGCCCCGGGAGACGATTCTGGACCTTTCCGGACTGACGTTTATGGACAGCTCCGGCATTGCCTTGATTTTGAAGGCATATAAAATTACCCGGGCGCAAGGGGGAACGCTGGCGCTGGCCAATCCCACCCGTCAGGTGCAGCGAGTAATGGAAACATCCGGGATTCAGCGCATTGTACCCACGTTGGAATCGGCAGGAAAGGAGTGAGGAAACATGGAGGTTTCCAATTACATAAAAACAGAATTTCCCAGTAAAAGTGTGAACGAGGGATATGCCCGGGCAGTGGCGGCGACGTTTGCGGCCCAGCTGGACCCCACGTTGGAGGAATTGGGAGACATTCGCACAGCGGTATCCGAGGCGGTGACCAATGCCATTGTCCATGCCTACCCGGATTCCATCGGCACCATCTGGCTCCGCTGCCGCATTGTGGACGGCGACCGGCTGGAAATCACGGTGAAGGACAAGGGCCGGGGAATTGCGGACATCAATCAGGCCATGCAGCCGCTGTATACCACCGGCGGCGAGGAGCGCAGCGGCATGGGCTTTACCATTATGGAAAGCTTTACGGATTGCCTGAAGGTACGGTCTGGTCCGGGAAAGGGCACCACGGTGACCATGGTGCGCCGGATTCGCCAACGGAAACCGGGCCGATGACGGAGGAAAACATTGCAGACCTGCGGGCGGCCCGTCGGGGAGACCAAGAGGCCTCGGAGCGCTTGGTGGAGCGGAATACGGGATTGATTTGGTCCGTGGCCCGGCGATTTTTCGGCCGGGGCGTGGACCCGGAGGATTTGTATCAGCTTGGCTGCGTGGGCTTTCTGAAAGCCATTGTTGGGTTTGACGAAAGCTACGGTACCCAGTTTTCCACCTATGCCGTGCCCAAAATTTCCGGGGAGATTCGCCGATTTCTCCGGGACGACGGCGCAGTGAAAGTCAGCCGGGGCATCAAAGAGCAGGCGCAGCTGATTTGGACGGCCCGGAATCGGTTGGAGCAGTCCTTGGGACGGTCGCCCACGCTGTCGGAATTGGCGGAGGAAACCGGACTGACCCCGGAGGAAATCGCCGTGGCGGAAACGGCCACCGGGCCTACGGAATCCCTGCAAAAGGAATCCGGGGAGCAGGGCATGACCTTGGAGCATATTTTAGGCGATGACGGGCAGGAAGAGCGGCTTTTGGAGCAGGTGAGTCTGAAAGAGGCCATTGCCAAGCTGCCGGAGCGGGAGCGGCAGGTGATTGCTCTGCGGTATTACCATGGCATGACCCAAGACCGGGCGGCACGGGTGATTGGCGTGTCGCAAGTACAGGTCTCCCGATTGGAGAAACGGGCCATCGAAAAGTTAAGAGTGCTGCTGGAGGAAATCCAGTGAAAACCAACCCGGGAAGAGCGGAAAAACGTCCTTTCCCGGGTTGTTCCTTTGAAAAAAATGTGATACAATCAACAGGTTATGGATAAGAATTTTCAACAGCGGTATCTCGATGCCCGCAGACAAGTCATCGAGCAGGATTTTCAAAATCTGAACAGTATGCAGCGGAAAGCCGTGATGGCTACGGAAGGTCCGCTGCTGATTTTAGCCGGCGCCGGAAGCGGTAAGACAACGGTGCTCATCAACCGCATCGAGAATCTGCTGCGGTACGGACGGGCATCGGACCCTACGGTGAATGAAATTCCGGCAAATGCCACGGAAGAGGACATTGCGGTGATGCTGGCCGGGGGAGACGCAGCGCGGCAGCTTGCTGCTTTGGACCCGGTGGAGCCTTGGCGCATCATTGCCATTACCTTTACCAATAAGGCGGCCGGAGAACTGAAGGACCGTCTGGCTGCCAAGCTGGGGGCATCGGCCAATGACATTTGGGCGGCAACGTTCCACTCCGCTTGTGTGCGGATTCTCCGCCGTGACGCGGAGCGTCTGGGATTCCCGGCAAACTTTACGATTTACGATACGTCCGACAGTCAGTCTGTGATGAAACACGTGCTGAAAGACCTGAATATGGACGATAAAACTTTCCCCTACCGCACGGTGCTCGGGGAAATGAGCCGGGCGAAGGACCAGTATGTTTCTCCGCTGGAATATGCGGAAAATGCCAAGCAGAGCGGGGATATCCGCAAACGCAAAATGGGCGAGGCCATGGTGGAATACGCCCGCCGGCTGTACAATGCCGGAGCCATGGACTTTGACGATCTGATTTATTTCACGGTCAAGCTGCTGAAAGAGCATGAGGATGTGCGGGAGTACTGGCAGAGAAAATTCCGGTATGTGCTCATTGACGAGTATCAGGACACCAACAAAATCCAGTATATGCTGGCAACGCTGCTCAGCGGCAAGTGGGGCAACATCTGCGTGGTGGGCGACGATGACCAGAGTATTTACAAATTCCGGGGCGCGACCATTGAAAATATTCTCTCCTTTGAGAAACAGTACCGCAACACCCGGGTGATTCGTCTGGAACAGAATTACCGCAGCACGGGGCATATTTTGTCCGCTGCCAATGCGGTGATTGCCAACAATACCGAGCGCACGGGAAAGAATCTCTGGACTGACAAGGGAGACGGCAATAAGCTGCTGCTGTATGTGACCCAGAATCAAGACGATGAGGCGCAGTACGTGGCGGCAAAGATTTTGGCGGACAAAGCCCAGGGAATGAATTTCCGGGACCATGCCATTTTGTACCGTATGAACGCCCAATCCAACCAACTGGAATATGCGTTCAAGCGAAACGGAATTCCGTACAAGGTGTATGGCGGTATGCGATTCTTCGACCGGGCGGAAGTGAAGGATATGCTGGCATATCTGTGCGTCATTGCATTCCCGGGAGACGATTTGCGTCTGCGCCGGATTATCAATACCCCTGCCCGGGGCATTGGCGAAAAAACGGTGGACACGGCGGCGACCATTGCGGCGCAGGAAGGCGTCAGTTTGTATGATGTGGTGCGCCGGTCCAATGAATATCCGGAGCTGCGCCGTGCAGCACCGAAACTGATTGCCTTTGTGGATATGATGGAGGAGCTGCGGACCGCCAACGAAACGGAAACACCGGAGCGTCTGTATGATTTGCTGCTGGAAAAGACCCAGTACATTCAGGCTTTGGAAAAGAAAGGCAATATGGAAGACATTGCCCGGATTGAAAACATTCAGGAATTGAAAACCAACATCGTAACGTATATGAAAGAAACGGGAGACGAAAGCCTTTCCGGATTTTTGGACGATGTGGCGTTGTATACCGATTTGGATACCATGACCGAGGAAAACGACTGCGTGACCATGATGACCATGCACTCGGCAAAGGGCCTGGAATTCCCGGTGGTGTTTATCGTGGGCGCGGAAGAGGGAATTTTCCCCGGTCTGCGGACCATCGGCGACCCGGAAGAAATGGAAGAGGAACGGCGGCTGTGCTATGTGGCAATGACCCGGGCGCAGCAGATGCTGTACCTCACCTGCGCCCGGCAGAGAATGATTTTTGGCCGGACTACCAGCAACCTGCCCTCCCGATTTGTGGAAGAAATTCCCGAGGAGGATTTGGACAAGGGCGGTGTTTTGCCGCAAC
>CAJMMY010000094.1 GCA_905214605.1 uncultured bacterium
AATCCGGCAGGATCTCTCTTGTAAGATCCAGACCATCCAGTGCCTGCTTCATGGCCTTCATAACCATGTTGTTGGATAATCCGGCCGTCAGACCATATACAGGCTGTAATGTATGCAGCTTCTCTTCGTATTTTGCAGAAGGATAGAACATCTCCGGATGTTCCATGACCAGATCGCCTGTTTTCTTACCGACGACTCTTCCTCGCAGTGTGATCACGCCTCCGCCGGATAACGTATTCCGCAAGAATGGCATACGAAACCAGATTACCTTTAATGTTCCGGTAATATCTTTTACATACAGCGTTGTCACCTGCATCCGGCTGCTTCCGGATACCTGTACACGTCCATAGATCGCACCGGTAACTGTCTGAATCTTATCCTCCTGCTTTTTCTCACAGGCTGCCAAGCTCAGCAATAAAACAGTTGCCGCCGCCAATGCAGCCGCGCGTTTCTGAAATTCACTCATATCTTTTTTCCTCAATCCGGTTATTTTGATTCTTTAAGGCAGGGGAATCGACTGGGGCAGCAGTACCTTGCCGAAACACATCAGCATAATTCCTGCGCTGGCGGGAATGTCTACGTCCATATCCGCACGGTTCCGATTCAGGGAAAACAGATGCACATTTCCGTAGTAATCCTGACAATACTGCTTGCATTTCATATCGCCGTCCACAAAGAACAGCCCCACATCCCCGTCCCGAATGATGGCACCCCGCTTTGCCAGCTGCACAGAGCCGTCGGGAATGTAGGGCTCCATACTGTCGCCCGCAATCCGAAAGGCGAAGTCTGCATTGGTGTCGGCATTCACCTCATAGTCATCGTAATCCTCGCCGAACGCCGGAGAGGCCAAACCCGCAGCCGCAGGGGTCAGATACAGCGGAATCACCTTTTTCTTCGGCTCCTCCGGTTCGATTTCCATTCCCTGACTCTGCTCCACCCGGTTTCGCTCCGCCTCAACCACCAGCTCTACCAATTTCCGGCCGTGGTCATCTAATTGACGGTAATCCCGCACTAAATCCCACTCCCGGGCATCCCGAATCTGTTTTTCCGGCGAAACGAATCCTTTCGTTTCATAAAAGGTTTCCACCGGGACATCCAGTACCTCGCATAATTTCAGCAGCACATCGAAGTTCACCTTCATGTTGTCCCGTTTGATGATACTATATAATGTCTGCGCAGAAATTCCGGTTTGCCGCGCCAACTCGTTGACGTTGATATCCCGCTCCTGCAGCAGTCCTTTTAATGTTGTGCCGATCATCGTCTTCACCTCTCGCCTATCCTATCATGGTTCATTTTTTATGTCAAGGAATAACAATTGATGCAAAAATTATGTTTCTGCAGAATTTTTTATTCCCCATTCCATGCAAAAGTCATGTGATTGAATATTTATTCATAATTCTTCCCGTTTTTTTGAATAAATCATTGACATTTCCGGTATATGGTGTTAATATCTCTTCATCGATTGAGGCGGAACGCAAAAAATCGATGAATTTCTAGGAGGTACATAAAATGAAAAAGTTTCTTTCTCTGCTCCTTGCTTTGGCCATGGGTTGCTCCCTGGCAGCATGCGGCAGCAATCAGGATGGTTCCGATGCACAGACCGGCAGCACGAAGCTGAAAATTCTGGACACCGAATACACCAATGAAAATTATGCAATCTGCATTGCAAAAGAGAACACCGAGCTGCTGGACAAAGTCAACGCCGCTCTGGACACTCTGCAGGAGAACGGTACTGCTCAGGCAATTATCGACAAGTACATCTCCGATGTTCCCAACGACCTGCAGTTCCAGCAGGACGTGGAAGGCAAGGAAGAGCTGCACATGGCAACCAACGCATTCTTCCCTCCCTACGAGTACTACGAGAATGACGCTGTTGTGGGCATCGACCCCGAAATGGCTGCCGCCATTGCAGACGTGCTGGACATGAAGCTGGTCATTGACGACATGGACTTCGACGCGATCCTGCCCGCTGTTACTTCCGGCAAGGCTGACATCGGCATGGCAGGCATGACCGTAAATCCCGACCGTGAGGAATCCGTGAACTTCTCCAAGCCCTACGCAAACGGCATTCTGTCCATCATCGTAACGGAAGATTCTCCCATCACCTGCGTGGATGATTTGCTGGACCCCAACGCTGATTACGTTGCAGGCGTGCAGCAGGGCAACACCAGCGACACTTATCTGTCCGACAGCTATGAAAACGGCGGCATCACCGAGGCTCGCGTTGCAAAGTTCAACAAGGGCGCCGATGCTGTTCAGGCTCTGCTGACCGGTAAGGTTGACTGCGTTGTCATCGATAACCAGCCCGCTCAGGCTTTTGTGGAAGCCAACAACGGCTGATTGATTCTCTGAATCGGATCCCTGATAGGGACGGAGGTTCCGTCCCTATCTTTTCTTATTTTTGAAAACATTACGAAAACAGGAGGCGACTTCCCTTGTATGCATCGTTTAGCGATTTTCAGCGGGATTTCTATCTGAACTTTATTAAAGATGATCGGTGGCGCTATCTGACAAGCGGCCTGGCCAACACACTGAAGATTACGTTTTTTGCCGTGCTGCTGGGTATCGTCATCGGCATCGTGGTTGCAACCGTCCGTTCCTCTTATGACAAGGTGCACGATGAGATGCGGCCCGGTCCCGGAAAATTTCTGCTTTCCCTGCTGAATGCAATCTGCAAGCTGTATCTGACCGTAATCCGCGGAACCCCCGTGGTGGTGCAGCTGATGATTACCTATTACATTATTTTTGCATCTTCCCGTAACGGCATCGGTGTGGCAACGCTGGCATTCGGTATCAACTCCGGCGCTTATGTGGCCGAAATCTTCCGCTCCGGCATTATGTCCATTGACCCCGGTCAGTTTGAGGCCGGCCGTTCTCTGGGCTTTAACTATGTGCAGACCATGCGGTATATCATCATTCCCCAGGCATTCAAAACCGTTCTGCCCACGTTGGCCAACGAATTCATTTCTCTGCTGAAAGAGACCTCCGTTGCCGGTTACGTCACCGTGCGCGACCTGACCATGGGCGGCAACATTATCCGCACCGCAACCTACTCCCCCTTCCTGCCGTTGTTCGCTGTGGCGCTGATTTATCTGGCACTGGTGATGTTCTTCACCTTTATGGTAGGAAAACTGGAAAGGAAGTTGAGAAACAGTGAGCGGTGAAACCATGATTCAGGCCATCGGCCTGCAAAAGTACTATAACGGCGGCGCCATCAAGGCGCTGGACGGCGTGGACGCAGAAATTCACAGAGGCGAAGTGGTTGTGGTCATCGGTCCCTCCGGTTCCGGTAAATCCACATTTCTGCGCTGTCTGAACCTACTGGAGGTTCCCACCGCCGGTCAGATTTTCTTTGAGGGCGAAGACATCACCGATAAAAAAAGCAATATCAACCTCCACCGTCAGAAAATGGGCATGGTGTTTCAGCACTTCAATCTGTTCCCCCACATGACCATTCTGAAAAATATGACCCTTGCCCCCATCAAGCTGTTGGGCAAGAGCAAGGAAGAGGCTGAGGCGCAGGCACAGAAACTGTTGGAGCGCGTGGGTCTGGGCAATCGGGCCAATGACTATCCCAGTCAGCTGTCCGGCGGTCAAAAACAGCGTGTGGCCATTGTCCGCGCTCTGTGTATGGACCCGGAAGTGATGCTGTTTGACGAGCCCACTTCCGCACTGGACCCGGAAATGGTGGGCGAAGTACTGGAAGTTATGAAAGAGCTTGCCCGAGACGGCATGACCATGGTGGTGGTCACCCACGAAATGGGCTTTGCAAAAGAGGTTGCCGACCGCGTCATTTTCATGGCCAGCGGCAAAATCGTGGAAGAAGGCACCCCGGAACAGATTTTCGAGCATCCGCAGCAGCCGCGGACGCAGGAATTTCTGGCCAAGGTTCTGTAAGAAAAACGGTAAGGCGTCGGAGCAATCCGGCGCCTTTTTCCATGGGAATGACTCTTGTCATCTCTCTCAATGTGTATTATACTGACGGGGAATCTGAAACGAGGTGAACTCTCATGAAACGCGCAATGATTGCCATGAGCGGCGGTGTGGATTCTTCCGTTGCCGCGTATTTGTCCGTGCAAGCCGGATATGATTGCATGGGTATGACCATGCGGCTGTATACCAACGAGGAAATCGGCCGGACCGGAAAAACCTGCTGTTCTCTGGACGATGTGGAAGATGCCCGCAGCGTGGCCTTTCGATTGGGGATTCCCTACCGTGTCTTCAACTTCACGGAAGAATTCCGCACCTGCGTCATCGACCGGTTCGTCAATGCCTATGAACACGGCGAAACCCCGAACCCCTGCATTGACTGCAATAAATATTTGAAATTCGGTAAAATTTTCCAGCGCATGGACGAGCTGGGATATGATTATGTTGTCACCGGACACTATGCCCGCATCGAGCAGGACCCCGCCACGGGCCGCTGGCTGCTAAAAAAAGCACTGTACACCGATAAAGACCAGAGCTATGTGCTCTACGTCCTGACCCAGGATCAGCTGGCGCACACGAAGTTCCCGCTGGGCGGCATGGACAAACCGTCCATCCGCAAGATCGCCGAGGAGCAGGGCTTCTGCAACGCGCGCAAGCACGACAGCCAAGACATCTGCTTTGTGCCCGACGGCGACTACGTCGGCTTTATGGAGCGCTACACCGGCAAATATTACCCGGACGGCGACTTTTTGGACGTGAACGGCAACGTTGTGGGCCGCCACCACGGCGCGGTGCGCTACACCTGCGGCCAGCGCAAGGGGCTGGGGCTGGCGTTGGGCGCACCGGTCTACGTCTGCGGCAAGGATATGCAGAAGAACACCGTCACCGTCGGCCCCGAGAGCGAGCTGTTCAAGACGACGCTGATCGCCGGCGACTTCAACTGGATTTCGGTTCCCGAGTTGACCGCCCCCATGCGCGTCAAGGCCAAG
>CAJMMY010000095.1 GCA_905214605.1 uncultured bacterium
GCGGACGGCATCGTTGATGTGGCTTTCGCACATACCGCAGGCCATACCGTCGATTTTCAAAGTGATCTGATACATGATACATACCTCCATGTAAAATAATTGTTTGGTTAGATACCGCTAACTATTGGGTCAAGGAAATGCCGCGTCCTCGCGGCATTTCCGGCGGCACAGAGCCGCTGTTATTTCTTAAAGCTGTCCTTCAGGGATACGCTGCGGTTGAACACCAGATGCTCCGCCGTGGAGTCCCGGTTGTCCAGACAGAAGTAGCCCTGACGCAGGAACTGATAGCCCTGGGCGGTTTTGCCCTTTTCCGGCATGGGAGCGTCTTTCAGACCGGCCTCCACCTTGCAGCCGGTGAGGGTCACCAGACTTTCGGGGTTCAGGAACTCCATGAAATCCTTGTCGGGACCATCGGGGTCCGGGTCGGTAAACAGATTGTCGTAAACCCGCACTTCTGCGTCCACGGCGGTTTCTGCGTCTACCCAGTGAATGGTTGCGCCCTTCACCTTCCGACCGTCGGCGGGGTTGCCGCCCCGGCTGTCGGGGTCATACTCGGCGGCAATCTCGGTCACGTTGCCATTTTCATCCGTCTCATAGCCGACGCACTTGATGAGATACGCGCCCTTCAAACGGCACTCGGGGCCGTTGGGGGTCAGACGCTTGTACTTGGGAACCGGCTCAGCCATGAAGTCGTCGGCCTCGATCCACAGGCTGCCGGAGAAAGGCACTTCCCGAGTCCCGGCGGAGGGGTCCAGAGGATTGTTCTCCACGGTGACGGTCTCCGTCTTTCCGGCGGGATAGTTGGTAATGGTCAGCTTTACCGGGTGCAGTACAGCCATCACCCGCTGTGCATGCTCGTTCAAATCTTCCCGCAGGCAGTGCTCCAGGAAACCGAATTCCACGGTGGAAGTCACTTTGCTCACGCCGTTGCGAGCGGAGAAGTTCCGAATGGCGGCGGGAGTGTAGCCCCGGCGGCGCAGACCGGACAGGGTGGGCATCCGGGGGTCGTCCCAACCGGAAACCTTTTCTTCCTCTACCAGACGGCGCAGTTTCCGCTTGCTCATCACGGTGTAGTTGATGCCCAGACGGGCGAACTCAATCTGACGGGGCTTGTGATAGGGAATGTCGCAGTTGCTGACCACCCAGTCATACAGCGGACGGTGGTCCTCAAACTCCAGAGAGCACAGAGAATGGGTAATGCCCTCGAAAGCGTCTTCCAACGGGTGGGCAAAGTCGTACATGGGATAAATGCACCACTTATTGCCCTGACGGTGGTGGCTGGTGTGGTTGATGCGGTAAATAACCGGGTCGCGCATATTGAAGTTGCCGCTGGCCAAATCAATTTTTGCCCGCAGCGTCATGGCGCCGTTGGGGAATTCGCCGGCGCGCATCCGGGCAAACAAATCCAAAGATTCCTCAATGGGGCGGTCCCGGTAAGGGGAACGGGCGGGGGTGTTCACATCGCCGCGATACTCCCGGAACTGCTCCGGGGTCAGCTCGCAGACGTAAGCCAGACCTTTTTTAATCAGCTCCACAGCGCAATCGTACATTCTCTCAAAGTAATCGGAGGCAAAGTAGAACCGGTCGGCCCAGTCAAAGCCCAGCCAGTGAATGTCTTCCTTGATGGCCTCTACGTATTCCTCGTCCTCTTTGGCGGGGTTGGTATCGTCCATACGCAGATTGCACTGACCGCCGAATTTCTCGGCAGTGCCGAAGTCGATGCACAGCGCCTTGCAGTGGCCGATGTGCAGGTAACCGTTGGGTTCCGGCGGGAACCGGGTGTGCACGGTTTTGCCCTCATACTGACCGCCGGGGGCCAGGTCTTCTGTAATAAAATTCTCAATAAAATTACTGGTGGTTGTTTCTTCCATACCGGAGTCCTCCCTATTTTCAGGCCGCCGGAAACGGCGCACCATAACATATTCAAGTATTCAGAATAACTTATTATATCGGAAAAGCGGTCGGTTTACAAGAGTATTTCTCGTTTACAAGGGAAAAATACTGTGATAGAATGGACGAAGAATTTGGAACGAAAAATCGGAAAACCGGAGGTGAAGAATATGTTTGATGCAGCAATCATCGGTGGCGGTCCGGCGGGAATTTCCGCAGCGCTGACCTTTCGTCAGCGGGGCAAGCAGACGGTGATTCTGACTGCCGGGGGAGACAGCTCTCATTTGGCAAAGGCGGAGCGGGTGGATAATTACCCGGGAATGCCCGCCATGTCCGGGGGCGAAATGATGGAAATTATGACCCGTCAGGCAGAAACGGCCGGCGTTGCATTTCAGCAGGGGCATGTGACCGGAATTCTTCCCATGGGCGAGGGCTTTGGTCTGGCAATGGGGCAGGAATTCGTGGAGGCGCGGTGCATTGTGCTTTGCACCGGCGTGAATCTGGGCAAGCCCTACCCCGGAGAAACGGAGTTTCTGGGCCGAGGCGTCAGCTATTGCGCCACCTGCGACGGTATGATGTACCGGAATAAAGATGTGGCAGTGATTGGATTGAGTCACGATGCAGAAGAAGAGACGGAATTTCTTCGGAAGATTGGCTGCCGTGTGGAGTATTTTGACGCAAAACGGGCAAAACAATACGAAGTGATGGGCGAGCAGACCGTCACCGGACTCAAGGCCGACGGAACGGAATATCCGGTGCAGGGGGTGTTCATTCTTCGGGAGGGAATTTCCCCGGACCTGCTGCTGCAGGGATTGAAAACGGAAAACGGACAGATTTCCGTGGACCGGAAGATGCAGACCAATCTGCCTGGCGTGTTTGCTGCCGGCGATTGCACCGGCGCACCCTATCAAATTGCCAAAAGCGTGGGCGAGGGCAACGTGGCTGCGCTGTCAGCCGTAAAATATCTGGATACAAAGGAGTAATGAAACATGGCACACATGGATTTGACGGAAAAAACATTTGATAACGTGATCAGCGGCGGAATTACGCTGGTGGATTTTTGGGCAACCTGGTGCGGCCCCTGCCGGATGCAGGCACCGGTTATTGAAGAGCTGGCCGAAAAGTATGAGGGCAAGTTCAAGGTGGCAAAAGTGGACGTGGACGCAAACCCCAATATTGCAGCCCGTTACGGGGTGATGAGCATTCCTACGCTGATTGTGTTCAACAACGGCGAGGAAACGGTTCGCCGGGTGGGCGTACAGAGTCTGAATCAGCTGGAGGCAATGTTGGGTCAGGCTTGACAAATCCCGGCAAATTTTTTATAATGTCGCTGTTATAGGCAAAGAAGGAGAGCAGTACGGTGAAACCGGCAATGCAGAGAGCGGACGGAAGGTGCAAGTCCGTTGTCAGGCCATCGGAAGTCGCTCCGGAGCCGTTTCGGTGAGGGGAAGAGAACCCAGCCGGAACCGGGTGCTCCCGTTATCGGGCAATGAAGTGCCCTGCGGAGATTTCGCGGGGAATTCAGGTGGTACCGCGTAAGATTTGCGCCCTGAACCCAAGTGGTTTCAGGGCGCTTTTGCAATTTGAACGAAAGAGGAGAATTCATGAAAGAACTGCCAAAAGTCTATGAACCCCAGCAGGTCGAGAAACCGATCTATGATATGTGGGTCAAGGGCGGCTATTTCCATGCCGAGCCCAATCCGGATAAAAAACCCTTTACCATTGTGATTCCGCCCCCCAACGTGACGGGTCAGCTCCATTTGGGCCATGCGTTCGACGAAACGATTCAGGATATTCTGATTCGTTACAAGAGAATGCAGGGCTACGAGGCACTGTGGATGCCCGGCTATGACCATGCGGGCATTGCAACCCAGATTAAGGTGGAAGAAAAGCTGCGGAACGAGGGTCTGACCCGGTTCGATTTGGGCCGTGAGAAGTTTCTGGACGAAGTCTGGGCTTGGAAGAACAAATTCGGCAACCGCATCATTGAACAGCTGAAAACATTGGGCTGCTCCTGCGACTGGGACCGTCTGCGGTTTACCATGGACGATACCTGCGCAAAGTCCGTGCGGGAAGTGTTCTGCAACCTGTACGAAAAGGGCCTGATTTATAAGGGCAAGCGCATCATCAACTGGTGCCCCCACTGCACCACCGCGTTGAGCGATGCCGAGGTGGAGTACGTGGAGAAACCCGGCCATCTGTGGCATATCCGTTACCCCATCAAGGGTACGGACGAGTACATCATCGTGGCAACCACCCGTCCCGAAACCATGCTGGGCGACAGCGGCATTGCCGTGAACCCCGAAGATGAGCGCTTTGCAAAATTTGTGGGCAAAACCGCAATTCTGCCTCTGGTCGGCCGGGAAATTCCCATTGTGGCCGACGAGTACGTGGAGTTGGGATTCGGCACCGGCGCCGTCAAGATGACACCCTGCCACGACCCCAACGACTTCGAGGTGGGGCTGCGCCACAATCTGGAGCAGATTCTGATTTTCGACGGCGATGCACACATCATCAACGGCGGCAAGTACAACGGCATGGACCGTTACGAGGCGCGGAAAGCCATTGTGGCCGATTTGGAGGAGCAGGGCTATCTGGTCAAGGTAGAGGATTACGCACACAACGTGGGTACCTGCTACCGCTGCCACAATGACGTGGAGCCTTTGGCATCTGACCAGTGGTTCGTGAAGATGGAGCCTTTGGCAAAAGAGGCCATTCGCGTGGTGGAAGACAGCGAAGTGAAGTTTGTGCCCGACCGGTTCTCCAAAACCTATCTGAACTGGATGTACAACGTGAAGGATTGGTGCATTTCCCGTCAACTGTGGTGGGGTCATCAGATTCCCGCATGGTACTGCAAGGACTGCGGCCACATGACCGTTTCCCGTACCGATGCAACGGAGTGCGAGTGCTGCCATTCCAAGAATATTGAGCGCGACCCGGACGTTCTGGATACCTGGTTCAGCTCCGCGCTGTGGCCGTTCTCCACGCTCGGCTGGCCGGAGCAGACCGCCGATCTG
>CAJMMY010000096.1 GCA_905214605.1 uncultured bacterium
GGGTGATGCAGGCGGTTTTCAGCTCCGTAACGGCTTGCAAAAGCTGATTTTGCAGGGAAACCTGTTTCCGAGCGGCGCCGTAAATCCGCAGCTGAGAAAATACCTGGGTAATGGCCAGGGACATGCAAAGCAGCTGACCGCCTTTGTCCAACAGCGGAAATTCCGAGCTGCCCAGCTGCCGGTCCATGTACCGGGCAAAGCCGGTGAAACTCATGACCTCGGCATATAAGGACAGTTTCGGCCCGCAAACCCGGGCCAATTCCCGCTCCGCCTCGTGACTGTATTGCTCCGGCACAATGAGAATGCTGCGGATACCGGCGGCCACATTCCGGGAAATTTCCTCCATCACGGCGCCGGTTTTTCCGGTGCCGGCTTTTCCTGTGAGTATGGTAAGCATAGGCAACCTCCTATGAAAACGTTCTTTTTGGACAGTATAGCATATTTTTTGCCGGATTGCCCGGCCTTTTGCATTGGTTCCTGCATTGATTATAGCAAAAAAGCTGCCCCGTTTGTGGGACAGCCGGAAGGAAAAGACGCATACAGCCGAAAAAAGCCCGCCAGCAATGGCCGGCAGGCTTGTTTCGGGTAAATTCAATTACGCAATTATGCGCGGGTGACCTTGCCGCTGCGCAGGCAGCGAGTGCAGACGTAAACGTGTTTGGGCGTACCGTCCACGATGGCCTTGACGCGCTTCACATTGGGTTTCCAAGTGCGATTGGACCGTCTGTGAGAGTGGGAAACCTGGATGCCGAAAGCAACATCCTTGTCGCAAAACTGACATTTTGCCATTTGAAGCACCTCCTCGGTTGATATCGGCTGCGTATAAACACAGCTCAAATATAATAGCAGAAAACCGGCATAATTGCAAGCACTATTTTTCGAAAACAAAAATCCGGTTTTCGGGGCAAGTTCCGTCCGGGAACCATTGAAAAACGGAGAAAAATTGTTTACAATGTACGGTGTGAATTTACGCGGTGCGCCATGCGGCCGCGGCGGTCAAGGAGGAACCTTATGAGTCAATATTCCGTCCCGCTGAAGGTAATCGTGGAAGAACTGGAGATGGAGATTCTCCGAAAGTCCACGGATTTTGATACCCGCTTGATTACAAAAGCTGATGTAAACCGTCCGGCATTGCAGCTGGCCGGATTCTATAACTATTTTGACCCGAAACGTATGCAGTGCATCGGCCGGGTGGAAAGCACCTTTTTGGACAGTATGTCCGCGTCCCAGCGGAGAAAGTCCTTTGAGGAGTTTATGAAACACGACATTGACGGTCTGATTATCTGCCATAACTGTGTGCCCTTCCCGGAATGTCTGGAAATGGCGGAAAAATATGACCGCAACGTGTTTTTGGTGCAGGAAGATACGTCCAAATTTATGGCCGACCTGATTGATACCCTGAACGGGTATCTGGCCCCCCGGCAGACCATTCACGGGGTGCTGGTGGAAGTGTTCGGTGAGGGCGTTTTGATTACCGGCGATTCCGGCGCGGGCAAAAGCGAGGCCGCTTTGGCACTGCTGACCCGGGGACATCGTTTGGTGGCAGATGACGCCGTGGAAATCAAGCGTCTGGGCCGCAAGCGCCTGCGCGGCTCGGCACCGGAACTGATTCGGTATTATATGGAGCTCCGGGGCATCGGCATCATCAACGCCCGGGAGATTTACGGTATGGGTGCCGTCAAGCCGGATTCCAACATTGCCTTGGTGGTCAATCTGGAGTATTGGGATGACAATAAATTTTACGACCGTCTGGGTCTGGATACGGAATACCAGGAGATTATGGGGGTCAAGGTGCCCAGTATTACCATTCCTGTCCGTCCGGGCCGAAATCTGGCGGTGATCATCGAACTGGCAACCTTGAATAATCGCCAGAAGAAAATGGGTATGAACGCGGCGCAGGCATTGTCTGACGCACTGGAAAAAATGGGTGAGTCCGTATGAGCGGTGCAGCATTGGCCGCAGCACTGCGGGAACAGCTGCCGGCATTGGATTTGCGGGAGTGGGAGCCCATGGACCGGCACACCACGTTCCGCATCGGCGGCCGGGCGGAGCTGTTCTGCCGCCCCAAGGGTTCGGAGGAACTGCGAACGGTTTGCCGGATTCTGAAAGAAAAGGGTGTGCGGCCGTTTGTGATGGGCCGTGGCAGCAACCTGCTGTTTGGAGACGGAGAGCTGAAGGGCGTTGTGATCCAGCTGCGGAAAATCAAGGCACCATCGAGCGTATTTCTTCCCGGGAGCTGTATGCACAATCCGGGGCAACGTTGGTGCAGCTGTCCAGAACGGCCCGGGATTTGGGTTTGTCCGGTCTGGAATTTGCCGGGGGAATTCCCGGCGCGGTGGGCGGCGGAATTGCCATGAATGCCGGCGCTTACGGCGGAGAAATGAAAGATGTGACGGCATGGGTGGACGTTCTGAACGAACAGTTGGAAGTACGCCGTCTGGCCCCGGAGGACTGTGACTTTTCCTATCGGCACAGCGCCTTTCTGGAACGCAGGGACATCATTCTGGGAGCGGCATTCCGTCTGACCCCGGAATCGGGTGAGATCATTTCTCAACGCATGGAGGAATACAAAGCCAAGCGGGTGGCAACCCAACCGCTGAATTATCCCAGCGCTGGCAGTACGTTTAAGCGCCCGGCTGCGGGGATTGCGGCAAAAATGATTGACGAGGCCGGCTTGAAAGGCTATACCGTGGGCGGTGCGCAGGTATCCGAAAAACATGCGGGATTTGTCATCAACCGGGGCGGAGCCACCTGTAGCGATGTGCTCAAGCTGATGGACCATGTGCAGGCCGTTGTGGAAGAACGAACGGGCATCCGTTTGGAGCCGGAGGTTCGAATCGTCACGGAATTGGGGGAATAAGCCTATGGAATTTATTATTGTAACGGGTCAATCCGGCGCGGGAAAGAGCCAAGTGGCCGCAGCGCTGGAGGATATGGGCGTTTACTGCGTGGATAATATGCCGGTGGCGCTGCTGCCCCAGCTGGCAAATATTTTTCTGAATATGCAGGAAAAATACAGCCGCGTTGCACTGGTTACGGACATTCGGGCATGGGGCGATGCCAACGAGCTGCTGTTTGCATTGGACGAACTGCGGAATCAGGGCATTCAGTACCGGATTTTGTATTTGTACGCGGATATTCAAACATTGGTGAAACGGTACAAGGAAACCCGCCGCCGTCACCCGTTGGAAACGAATACCGTTTCTTTGGAGGCCGCCATTCGCCGGGAAAGTCACGTTCTGGAGCCCATTCGGCTGCAGGCGGAAGATGTGCTGAACACCTCCGGGCTGACCATTGCCCAGCTGAAATCCAAGCTGTCGGATATTTTCGGCGGCTTTGCGGAAAAGCGGGGTATTTCCGTGAACGTCATTTCCTTTGGATTCAAGTACGGCGTTCCCATTGAGGCAGATATGGTATTTGACGTCCGATTTTTGCCCAATCCCTATTATGAGGAGGACCTGCGGCATAAAACCGGATTGGACGATCCCGTGTACGATTATGTGTTCCGGGACGGAAACGCGGCGGAGTTTTTGACGAAACTGGTGGATATGCTGATGTTCCTGATTCCGCTGTATGAGAAAGAGGGAAAGTACTCTCTCACCGTGGGCATCGGCTGCACTGGCGGTCAGCACCGGAGCGTGTCTATCGCCCGGGCATTGACGGAATATTTGAAGCAGCATGAGATTCCCGTGCGGATTGAGCATCGGAATATTGACGGCGATACAAAAGTAAGATAAGCAACAGGAGTTCATTTGGAAACAACATCTATCTCATTTTCATCGGAAGTAAAAGCGGAGCTGTGCGCCCTGCCTTTGGGGGATAAAGCCGGCGCTCTGGCGGAGTGCTACGGAATTCTGCTTTACAGCAATACCTTCACCACCCGGGAAATCCGCATGGTCACCGGAAACCGGGCGCTGATGCAGCGCCTGCCCCGGTTGTTCAAAAAGGCATTCGGTCTGGAATTCGACCAAGTCACCGGCGGGGAGGACAATAAAAAAGGCATTTTCCGAATCACAACACCGGAAAAGATTCGGAGAATTTTTGAGGCATTCGGTGCCGACGGAGACTGCACGCCGGTGCTGCACATCAATCTGGCTGCTTTGGAGGAACCGGGGGCGCGGGTGGCATTTCTGCGGGGCGCGTTTTTGGCGGGAGGCAGCGTGACCGACCCGGAAAAACGGTTCCATTGCGAGTTGGTGACCAGTCACTATAATGTCAGCCGGGAGTGCTACAGTCTGCTGCTGGAATTGGGCTTTACCCCGCGGGAAACCAAACGGGGCGGCAACAGCGTGATTTACTTCAAGCAGGCTGACGCAATGGCGGAGCTGCTGACCACGTTGGGCGCGTCCAACGGCGGTATGCAGGTGGTGTCCGCAAAAATCGAGAAATCCATGAGCAATTCGGTCAACCGCAAGCTGAATTGCGATTTTGCCAATGCGGATAAAGTGGTGGCGGCGGCGCAGGAGCAGCTGAACGCCATCAAAAAAGTGGACCGGGAAATCGGATTGTCCGAATTACCGGAGGGACTGCAGCAGGCAGCCTTTCTCCGGATTGCCAACCCGGATATGAGTCTGGCGGATTTGGCGCTGCTGTCCGACCCGCCGGTGACGAAAAGCTGCCTGAACCATCGGCTGAAACGGCTGGTGTCCATGGCGGAAACAATTTGCTGAGAGGAACGAAAGCATGGCATTTGCTCATTTGCATGTACATAGTGAATATTCTCTGCTGGACGGTGCCTGCCGGATTCCGGAGTTGGTTGCCCGGGCAAAGGAGATGGGTCAGACAGCACTGGCAATTACGGATCATGGCGTCATGTACGGCGCCGTGAATTTTTTCCGGGAGTGTCAGGCGCAGGGCATTCACCCG
>CAJMMY010000097.1 GCA_905214605.1 uncultured bacterium
GGGGACTTTATGCAAAAAGAAAAACACCGTACGGCTGTACGGCGCTTTTCATAGGATGAGGATAAAATGAAAAAGATGAAAACTATCACTTGATTTGCACTCTTAAGATACCAAGAAGTTGTTACAGAAAAAAGGGGAAATTTATTACAAAAGTATTAAACGAAAATTTTTTCTCAGCCAAATGCCGGGCCGAACCATGCGTCTGCAGGTAAGGCGGAGGCATGGGGGCCGGGGGCGCAGGAAATGTAGCATTCTCCCGCTCCGGGCAAGGCGGCAGTGCCCCGGCGGACACCGAAATGGGCGATGATTTTTTCCAAGGTGCGCTGAGGGTCCGTTCCCGGCGGGAGGAGCAATTCCTGCACGTCCGCAGCGGTTTCGGAGGTGTAAACGTCCGCGATTCCGCCGTCGATGTCCAGAAAGGCGCCGCCATAGGAGCGATGGAATAAATTCTCCAGTTGCAGCAGGGGCCAGTCCAAAGCGATATGGGGCACATCTCGGAGCAGTGCCTCCCGGCGGGTGCCGTAGGCCTCCGGGGAGAGTTTTGTGACCGTTCCGCCGGGGCAGGGTGCGTCCGCGGTGAGCATTTTCCGGGAGAGCGCGGGAATGGCGCCGATTTTCTCGGCATACCACGGGAAAAGTGTCGGTTCTGCCGGTCGTGTGAAGAGATAGGTGTTTCCCCGGGCGAATGCCCAATCCCGCAGCATGCGGCACAGCCGGGCCGCCAATCCCCGGGAGCGAAAGGCCGGGTCCGTGGCCACGGCATAGAGATAGGCGGCCGGTTGGTCGGCGGTGCCCAATTGACGGAGGGCCAGCCCGTCCAGACAATAGGCTGCCGCGGCGATGGTGCCGTCAATTTCTCCAACGGCGCAGAATCCCGGCTGTTTGGCAAACAAATCGTAAATTTGCAGGACAACCTCCACGGAATCGCCGAACACTTCGGACCACAACCGCGCTGAGGCTTGGGCGTCTTCCGGCTGCCATGGGCGAAAAATCGGTTCAGTCATGGCCGTTCTCCTCAAAAATCTGGGGATACAGCTCCCGCAGTCGTTCCCGAATGGTCCGCAGGTCCACAAAGGTCTCCGGCCGCTTGCTTACGTCCCGGAGCAGCGCCGAGGGGTGATAGATGGCCATGTAATCCCGGCCGTTGATGCGGAACCACTGGCCGTGCTCCTTGGTGATGCGGAAATCCGGACGAATCATGCCCATGGCGGCAACGCGGCCCAGACAGATAATGATTTCCGGCTGCACCAGCTCGATTTGATTGTTCAGCCACCGGCGGCAGGCCTCCTGCTCCAGATTCAAGGGGTCCCGATTCCGGGGCGGGCGGCATTTCACCATATTGGCAATGTAGACCTTGGTCCGGTCCAAATCAATCAGCTCCAGCATATCGTCCAGCAATTTTCCCGCCGGACCGACAAACGGTTCTCCCCGCAAATCTTCCTGCTCTCCGGGACCCTCGCCGATGAGCATCACCGGGGAGGTGCGATTTCCCACACCGAACACCACATTGTGCCGGGTTTCGCACAGGGCGCATTTCCGACATTCCATGCAGCTCTGCTCCAACTCATTCCAATCCATCATGTTTTGCGTCCTCCAATCGCTGCCGCAGCGCCTGCGGCGTATTTTCTTCCGGGTGGACAATGACCCAATCCAACAGCCGCCGCTGCTGTGCGCCGATTTCCGTGCCCCGGTATCCCATTGCGGCCAAATCGCCGCCTTTCAATGCCAGTTGATTCAGTTCATAGCACTCGTCCGAGGCAATCACAGCCTCTACCCGCTGCAATCCGTCACTTTCCGGAAAGCAAGCCGCGGCGCAGCGCACACCGGCTGCCCCGTGGCGGGACAGCAGCTGCTTAATCCCCACGGTGGTTTCCGGGAACCCTGTTTCTGCCAAAGCAACTCCCGCCGAAACGGAAGAGATTGTCTGACGGTCCAACCGCAGCTGCCGGAGAAATTGCTCCGTGTCTCGGAGATTTCCCGCAATCCGCAGTCGATGACAGAACAATGCCCAACGAAGCCGTGGTTCCCGGGGAAGTTTGGTCAGGTCGGTAAGGTCCACACTATGATTTTCTGCAAGAAAAGCCGTCAGCAGTCCACCGGTGACCATTTGCGCCCCGTATTCCGGGTGCTCGGCGCACAGCGTCTTTTCCAACTCCACGTGAATCCGCTCCGGAGCCACAAATGCCGCCAAGGGCGCATTTCGGTGCAGCGCCGCAAAAGTCTCCGGGTGAATTGTAAATCCCAGCTGTGCAGCAAACCGCAGGCAGCGGAACATGCGCAGCGCGTCTTCCTGAAACCGTCGGTCCGGGTTTCCCACGCAGCGGAGTAGTTTCCCTTGCAGGTCCTGCCTGCCACCGTAAGGGTCCTCCAGCTTGCCGTGACGGTCCATTGCCATGGCATTGACCGTAAAATCCCGCCGGGCCAAATCTTCCTCCAGGGTGTCGGAAAACAGCACCGTGTCCGGCCGCCGATGGTCGGTGTAATCGCCGTCTTTTCGGAACGTGGTGATTTCCGCCGTCTCCGCTGCGCCCACCACCGTCACCGTGCCGTGTTTCATGCCGGTAAGCACCGTATGCGGGAAGAGGGATACCATCTCTTCCGGCAGTGCGGAGGTGCATAAATCCCAGTCGTTGGGCGTTTTCCCCAACAGAAAATCCCGGACGCAGCCGCCTACCAGATACACCCGGTGCCCCGCCTGCAGCAGGGTGTCCATCATATTCAGAATCTCTTTCGGAACGCGCTGCATGCTTTCCATGGATTCACCGCCTTTTGTCTGCCCGAACCCCGGCTCAAAAAATTGCGGAACCGGGCAATCGGGGGTTGTTTTCTGTGTGTGAGGATATTATAATACCAAAGTGGCAGAATAACAATCATTGAGAATCAGGAGGCTGGTATGACAGCTTTTGACGAATATTTGAAACATGGCAAAAAAGGCCATCTCATCGGAATCGGCGGCGTTTCCATGGCACCTCTGGCAGAGGTGCTCAGCGGCGCAGGCTTGACCATTACCGGTTCCGACATGAACCACAGCGAAAAAACCGCGCATCTGGAATCCATGGGCATCAAAATTTTCTACGGCCATCGAGCGGAAAATATTGAGCCGGACACCCAGTTTGTGATTCGTACCGCTGCTGTCCATGACGAAAACCCCGAAATCCTGCAGGCACATGCCATGGGAATTCCCGTGTTCGAGCGGGCGCAGGCTTGGGGCTCCATTATGAAAGACTACAAAAACGCATTGTGCATTGCCGGTACCCACGGCAAAACCACTACCACGTCCATGTGCACCCATATTCTCATGGCTGCGGAAAAAGACCCCACGGTGATGATCGGCGGAACGCTGCCCATTCTGCAGGCCAGCCACCGCGTGGGCAAGGGCGATACCATCGTTTTGGAATCCTGCGAGTATTACGACTCGTTCCTGAACTTTTTCCCCACCATTGCCGTAGTGCTGAACATTGAGGCAGACCATCTGGACTACTTCACCGGCGGTTTGCCCGATATTCAGAAATCCTTCCGTCAGTTTGCCGCATCTGTGCCGGAAAACGGCTGCGTGGTCGCCAATGCGGAAGACCCGAATACCATGGAGGCATTGAAGGGCATCAATCGCAAGGTTGTCACCTTTGGTTTGGTGGACGGTGCGGACGTGACCGCAAAGAACATTCACTTCTCCGGCGCGTCTTCCAACTTTGATGTTTACTATGATGGACAGTTTCTGACCGACGTAACGCTGCATGTGCCCGGTATACACAACGTGCGGAATGCACTGGCAGCCACCGCTGCCATGGTGCAGCTCCATGTCAGCCCCAATGCCATTAAATACGGTCTGGCGGGCTTTAACGGTGCCGGCCGCCGCTTTGAGTACAAAGGCAAGTACAACGGCGCTGATGTTTATGATGACTACGCCCACCATCCCGGCGAGCTGAAAGCAACGCTGGACGCCGTGGAGCAGCTGGGCTACAAGCGCACCATTGTGGTGTTCCAGCCCCACACCTACACCCGTACCGCAGCTCTGTTCGATGATTTCGTGGAGCAGCTGAAACGGCCGGACGTGACCTATCTGGCAGAAATTTATGCCGCTCGGGAAAAGAATACCATCGGCATTTCCTCCAAGGATATCGCAGCAAAAATCAACGGTGCCAAGTATTTTGCAACCTTTGATGAAATCGTGGCGGATTTGAAGAAATATGCCCAGCCCGGCGACATCATTCTGACCATCGGCGCCGGTGATGTGTATAAAATCGGAGAACGGCTGGTGGAAAAGGCATGAGACTGGACAAATACCTGAAGGTTTCCCGCCTGATTAAGCGCCGCACCGTGGCCAATGACGCATGTGATGCCTCCAAGGTATCTGTAAACGGCCGTCCGGCCAAAGCCAGCTATGATGTGAAAATCGGCGACGTGATTGAAATCGCGTTCGGTCAGCGCACACTGAAAGTGCAGGTGCTCTCTCTGGCAGAGACCTCTAAAAAAGAGGACGCAGCCGCCATGTATAAGGAATTGGTGTAAGGGAGTCGAGTAGGCGCCTTTCGGCGTGCACGGACATAGACACCACTTCCATTTTCCCCATGCCGGGTACACGTATTAAAAGTTAAAAGGACGCTTTCCGCGCAATTGCGGAAAGCGTCCTTTTTTCACTCTATCTCCAATAATGTTTTTACAGCTTTCTGCATTTCCGGATGCTTTCGGTAAGCTTCCAGTAAGGCGCGTTCGTCAACGGAATAATGATCTTCAATGCCGAGTAAGTCGGAAATGGAAATTTCCAGTACGTCGCAAATCTTATACAAAGTTTCCAAATGCGGAGTGCTGATTCCGGTTTCCCAAGAAGAAACTGCTGCCGCGGAGATATCAAGCTTT
>CAJMMY010000098.1 GCA_905214605.1 uncultured bacterium
TATGACCGGTGTGGTCAAGGACAGCGCCGGAAAGCTGGAAAAATTCCGGCCTTTGATTACCGCGCCCATGTCTCCCCAGATTCTGCGGAATCAGAACTGTCTGTGCGATTGGCTTATTTCCGCCGCCTTAGCCGACGGCGAAACCCATCTCCGGTTGGAAAGCGCCTCCATGGACCTCCGGGAAAGCGCAGCCGCCGCCCCGGTGGTATTGGATGACCACACCGCACAGCCGGAGCTGCTGGCGCAGCTGCGGGAAAGTCTTGCATTCCGCTATCCCCATCAGCGGGCGCAGACGCTCCCCTCCAAAGTCACGGCCACAGAGCTGAAACATTTGGGAGCGGACCCAGACCCGGAGGCACAGCCGTTGGTGACGCCCACGGCATGGCGGTTCCGCACCTTCCAGCCTGCCGGACCGGAGGAAACCCTCACCCCCACGGAACGGGGTACGGCGGTCCATCTGGTGTTTCAGCACATCAATTTGCAGAACACCGGCTCGCTGACGGAAATCGAAAACGAAATTGCCCGGCTGACCGCCGGGGGATACCTCACCGCCCGGCAGGCAAGCTGCATCGATTCCAAGCAAATCGCCGCCTTTTTCGCCTCCGAGGCAGGGCAATGCATACGCTCCGGCGACCGGGTGCTCCGGGAGTTCAAATTCTCTCTGCTGTGCCCCGCAGAGCAGTATTTCCCCGGTGCCGAGGAGGACGAGGTGCTGCTCCAAGGCGTGATTGACTGCGCCGTGGAGTCAGCAGGCGCGTGGACGATTATCGACTACAAAACCGACATCCTTTCTCCCGGTGCCGTTTCCCAACGGGCGGCGCTCTACCGCTCTCAGGTAGACGCGTACGCCATGGCCATGGAGCGAATCACCGGATTGCCGGTAAAACGCCGAATTCTGTACTTCCTGCACCCTGGAATTTCCGCGGAAATTTGAGTTTTTCGTCTTGCAATTTTATTTTTCTTATGCTACAATGCACAGTGCATCTTGTAACCACAGAAATGTACTCAAGATAGCCTACTAAAAGGAGAACACACCATGAAAGAAGGCATCCATCCTAATTACCAGCAGACCACCATTCGTTGCGCTTGCGGCGCCGTGTACCACACCGGCTCCACCAAGCAGGACATCACCGTGGAAATCTGCGCTAAGTGCCACCCCTTCTACACCGGCAAGCAGAAACTGGTTGACACCAGCGGCCGCGTAGATAAGTTCAACAAGCGCTACAACATGGGCAAGTAATTAGAACGTTCCATATAGCGGAAAAGCAGACGGGCTTTGCAATTTGGCAAAGCCCGTCTGCTTTTTCTGTTCAGGCTCTCCCGTGCATTGGGAGAGCCGTTTTTTCTTTTTAAGCCGTCTGTTTCTTCCGATACAGAATCAATCCGATGACCAGACCCACCGCAGCGGGCAGCACCCAGCCCAATCCGATGGAAAACAGCGGCAGATAGGTTTCCGCCGCAGCCACAATGCCGTCCAGATGCAGACCGGTTTTCACGCTTTCCGGCAGGGCTTTCAGAAAATCAAACACCGCCGCAATCAGCGTCAAGCCCGTTACCCATGCATACACCGTCCGGTCTCCTTGGAACCATTTGCTGAACAGCGTGAGCAAAATCAGCGTAATGGCCAACGGATACAGGAACATCAGCACCGGCAGGGAATACTGAATGATTGCGCTCAGACCCAGATTTGCAATCAGAAAGGAAATCACGCAGAACAGCACCGTCCAAACGGGATAAGAGGGGCCTTTCGGGAACATATCCACAAAGGTTTCCGCACTGCTGGTAATCAGACCCACCGCCGTTTTTAGGCAGGCAAAGGTCACCGTTACCGCCAGAATCACCGCACCGGCTTTTCCAAAGTAGTGGTTTGCAATCTGCGCCAAGGCTACGCCGCCGTTTTCATACACCGGGAACAAACCACGGCTCTGGGTACCCACCACCGCCACAGCAATGTAAATCACGCCCATCAGCAAGCAGCTGGAAATACCGGCTTTCGCCGTATTCCGGGCAATGTCCTCCGGCGCGGTAATGCCCAAGCCCCGGACCACATTTACCACAACGATTCCGAATGCCAGACCGGCCAAGGCGTCCAAAGTATTGTACCCGGCCAGAAATCCGCTGAAAAACGGCCCGTCCACATAGCCGCCCTCCGGCACCACTTGGGAAATCTCTCCCATGGGCCGCAGCAGCGCCGCACCCACCAGAATGCCCAAGCTCACCAGAAACACCGGGTTGAGCACCTTGCCCACCCAAGTCAGAATCCCGTTGGGCCGCAAGGAAAACACCAGCACCACGCCGAAGAAAATCAGCGAGAACACTGCCAACGCCCAAGGCGATTCGCCCCATGTACCCAACAGCGGCTGCACACCCACGGAAAACGGCACCGTTGCACAGCGGGGCACCGCGAAAAACGGTCCAATGGTCAGATACAGCGCGCAGGTAAAGAAGATGCCGTATCGACGGCCCACCCGGCTGCTCAGCTCCGCCAGACCGCCGCAGCGGCTGATGCCCAATGCCACCACGCCCAACAGCGGCAGACCCACACCGGTCACCAACAGACCCATCACAGCCGGCCAAAGATGGCTGCCCGCCTGCTGTCCCATAGAAACCGGGAAAATCAAGTTACCGGCACCGAAAAACAGTCCAAACAGCATACTGGTTATGGTCACGGTTTCACGAAATGTCAGATTTTTTTTCATACATACCCTCCAACGAGCTCCCCAGCGGAGCCTCCATTGGATTCATTGTATCATATTCCCTTATCGGTGACAACCTAACATTTCTGCGACCGGCTATGGAGCGCAAGGCTTTCCGGTTTTATCCCCGGCTAACCACCTTCTGCCGCAAAGACAGATTGTCCGCAATCATGGCAATGAATTCCGAATTGGTGGGCTTGCCCTTCACCCCGGAAACGGTATAGCCGAAATACCGCTGCAGCACTTCCACATCGCCCCGGTCCCATGCAACCTCAATGGCATGGCGAATGGCTCGCTCCACCCGAGAGGGCGTGGTGCCGTATTTCCGGGCCACCGTGGGATACAGTATTTTCGTTACGCCGTTAATCATATCCATATCCTGAATGGTCAGAACAATGGCCTCCCGCAGGTACTGATAGCCCTTAATATGGGCCGGCACACCGATTTCGTGAATGATTTCCGTTACCGTGCGCTCCAGCTCCGAAGACGGCTCCAAATCCGACGGAGTCACCACATGGAGGGTCTTTTTATCCCGCAGCTGCCGCACCCGAGACAGCACAGACTGCACATCGCAGGGCTTGGGAATAAAGCAGGACGCGCCCAGATTCATGCTGTCCCGCACACTGACTTGATTCACCAAAGCCGTCAGCACAATGCTGTCGCCCCGAAACTCCGATTCCTGCAATTTCTGCAGCACACCAAACCCATCCAACCGGGTCAGAATCAATTCCATCAGCACCACATCGGGGTGCGTCTGCTCCACCAGGGAAATCAGGTCCGCTCCATCGGAGGTTTCCCCAACCACCTCCATATCCTCTTCTTCATCGATAATATCCTTCATCAACATCCGGAACTCTTCTTCCGGATCTGCAAGCACAATTCTGATTTTGCGTTCTGTCACAGTGAATTCCTCCAAAATTTACTTTCCTATGTCAAAGCGCCGTTCTCTCTCCCTCTCTATCACGCGATGCACATCGGTTTGAGTTTATTTTACACACCGTTTTGTAGTATTTCAATAACAAAATAGCATTTTCTATCTATTTTTTGTCGACATATTTCACATAATTTAGTTATATTTCATGATTTTTCGATTTTTCTCGACAAACTTCGACAAAGTTCGACAAAATTCCCCATACCCCTTGTTTGTCACTTTTCGTCACTCTTGTACACTAATTTGCACATTCATGCAAAAACAGGCATTTTCGCCGCAATCACGACAAAAACGCCTGTTTTCTGTTCCATTTTATCATTTCTCGAGGGGTTTTGGCTCCTTTTTCGGCCGCTCGCCGCTTTTTGCCACCACTTCCCGAATCTGCCGCTGCACGTCCTGCACCTCCCGCTCAAATTCCCGTGCGGAAATCCGCAGCACACCGGAGCGCAAAGCCGAAAGCTGTATCAGCGCGTCCGACGTTGCCACCCGCACCCGGTAATTGGTGCCGATGGAGTTTGCCAGCTTTTCGATATACAAATCGCCGGTTTCGTTTTCCTTGGTGTAGACCACATGGAGCTTGTTTCGGTCAAACTTGCTGCCCAAATTGCCCTCCACCTTATATGCGTCAAACACCAGCACCAACTCGCAGCCGCGGAAAGCCCGGTACTCCGACAAAATATCCATCAGCCGGTTGCGGGCACCATCCAAATCCGTTTGCGCCAAGTCCTTCAGCTCGTCCCAAGCGAAAATCATATTGTACCCGTCTACAATGATGTATTCCTTTTTTGGCACAGCGGTTTGCTGCATACGCTCCCGCTGCATTTCCTGCTTGGCGGAGCGGTACTGGGGCCGTTTGATTTCTCCGAATTCCCGGCGCATAATGGCCTCCAGCTCTTTTTCGTCCAAATCCAGATTCCGGGTTCGAATCACCGGCTGTAAATCCCGCTCCTCCGGCTGCTCCCGGTCCAATCCGGTATCCACGTGCATATACTCCCGCACCTGATTCCAAGGCACGTTGAATCCTGCTCCGTGGGCGCAGAAAACAGACCCCGTGGGGTGCTCCACATCTCGCTCCGGGTCATAGCCCATTTCCGCAATGACCTGCTCTGCATTGTGGCAGGGTGCATAGCCCGCCGGGGTGCAGCTGAGCTTGCCCCGTCCGCGGGTGTATGCCGCCACCTCCGTGGGATATTCCGCCAAGGTAGCCACCGGAGCC
>CAJMMY010000099.1 GCA_905214605.1 uncultured bacterium
CCGCCCCTACTCCGTGGTCCTGTTTGACGAAATCGAAAAGGCGCACCCCGATGTGCTGAACATTCTGCTGCAAATTCTGGACGACGGCCGCATTACCGACGCCCAGGGCCGGGTGGTGAACTTTGAGAATACCATTATCATTATGACCACCAATGCCGGCAGCAACAGCAAGTCCGGCGGTCTGGGCTTTGGCAGCACCATCACCGAGCTGAACCGGGAGAAATCTCTGAAAGCGCTCAATGAATTCCTGCGGCCGGAGTTTATCAACCGTGTGGATGAAATCATCAGCTTCAACAGTCTGACGGAAGACAATCTGAAACAGATTGCCGCGCTGATGCTGGGCGAGGTGCGGGACGCCATGGCCGAAAAGCACATTGCATTCCATTACACCGATGACGTTCTGGATTATCTGGTGAAGAAGGGATACAGCGTGACCTACGGCGCACGAAATCTCCGCCGTCTGATTCAGAAAGAAATCGAAGACGCCGTGGCAACGGAAATGATTGACCGCCTGCGGGGCAACGTCCATGACGTGACCGTGTCCGTGGCGGAGGATAAAATTCAAGTCCAAGCGGAATAAGGAGGAAAACACCATGGGAACCATTGAAATCATTCAGGGTGACATTACCCGCCAGAAGGTGGACGCCATTGTGAACGCAGCCAACTGCTCTCTGCTGGGCGGCGGCGGTGTGGACGGCGCCATTCATCGGGCAGCCGGTCCGGAACTGCTGAAAGAGTGCCGCACTCTGGGCGGCTGCGAAACCGGAAAAGCCAAAATCACCAAGGGCTACAATCTGATGGCCAAACACGTGATTCATACCCCCGGTCCGGTGTGGCACGGTGGTACCCACGGAGAACCGGAGCTGCTGAAAAGCTGCTATCTGTCCTGCTTGGAGCTGGCATCGGAAAACGGCTGCAAAACCGTGGATTTCCCCTCCATCAGCACCGGCGTTTACAGCTATCCGCTGGAGAAAGCGGCGGCCATTGCCATTCCCACCATCAAGGCGTATCTGGCTGAGCACCCGGAAATCGAGCGGGTGCGCATGGTGTGCTTTGACGGCCGGACGAAGGCAGCCTATGAGGCGGCGCTGGCAAACGCATGAGAGAATTGACCTTCACCGTCCCGCCGGAGTATGATGGCCGGACGGTGAAGTTTTGTTTATACCGGGGACTGCATTTCACCCAGGGTCAGCTGAAAAGCCTGCGGTGGCAGCCCGGCGCCGTGACAAAGCAGGGCGCGCCCGTCCGCATGACAGATTCGGTGGCGGCGGGAGAGATCCTCACCGTGATGCTGAAAGAAAAGAAAACCGGGGAATTTACCCCGGCGGCGCTGCCGCTTTCCATTCTCTATGAGGATGAGGACCTTTTGATTGTGGACAAACCCGCCGGTTTGGCGGTTCACGGTCGGAGCGAAAAGGGAGACCCGACCTTGGGCAGCGCGTTGGCGTATCATTACGGCAAGGACTGGGTGTTCCGCCCGGTCAATCGTCTGGATAAGGACACAAGCGGGGCTATGGTCATTGCCAAAAGCGGCTATATCCATGACCGGCTGCGGAATCAGCTCCATGTTGACGGCTTTACCCGGGAGTACCGGGCCATTGCCGGCGGCATTGTCACGCCGATTCGGGGCGTCATCGACCGGCCCATCGGACGGAGCGGAGACGGTTGGAAACGGGCGGTTTGCCCGGAGGGGCAGCCGGCGCTGACGGTGTATGAAACCTTGGCGGCCAATGAGCAGGCAACCCTTCTCCGGGTCTGCCCGGAAACGGGGCGGACCCATCAGATTCGGGTGCATTTTGCCTCACTGGGGCACCCGTTGTTGGGAGATCGGCTTTACGGCGGGGATTGCACCCGGCTCCAACGTCAGGCGCTGCACAGCAGCCGGGTGCGGCTGATTCAGCCGGTGACCGGGGCGGAAATCGATGTAACGGCGCCCATGCCGGCGGATTTGTCGGCGCTGCTGCAAGAACTTTTTTGAGAAAGAAGTTGGGAATGTGAAGAAAACCGGAATGACCAAAGGACAGATGTCGGAATCCTTTCTGACCATGATTTTTCTCTCCATGTCCGGCGGTCTGATGGATGCTTACAGCTATCTGGCCCGGGGCGGGGTGTTTGCCAATGCCCAGACCGGCAACGTGGTGCTGCTGAGCGTGAATACTTTTGCCGGGGAATGGAGCAAGGCACTGCATTATCTGGTGCCCATTCTGGCGTTTGCCGCGGGCGTTCTGATTGTGGACAGTGTGCGGAATCATTTTAACCACTTTCAGCGGGTCCATTGGCGGCAGTTGGTGCTGGTGGCGGAGATTCTGCTGTCCATTTTGGTGGGCTTTTTGCCCAATCGTCTGGATATGCTCGCCAATGTTATCGTTTCCCTTTCCTGCGCCATGCAGGTGCAGGCATTTCGCAAGGTGGACGGCTATGCTTTTGCCAGTACCATGTGTACCGGCAATCTGCGCAGCGGCATTGAGTCGCTGAACGCATGGCGGCGCACCGGAAACCAAAAAGCGCTGATGAAAGCGGGGGACTATTTCGGTGTGATTCTGCTGTTCGGCGTAGGCGCCGGCGCAGGCAGTCTGCTGGTGAAGGTCGCACCATTTGGTGCTCTGCGGCACTGCTGTTGGTGGGATTTTTGCTCATGTTCATCAAAGAGGATATTGAGGAGAACCCGGAACTGCAAAAGGAATTGCAGGAGATTCGGGAGGAGCTCCATGAGGAAATGAAACGATAATACAGTATCGGTCAAGCCGGTGGAGTGATTGCAGCGCAATCACTCCACCGGCTCGTTTTCTTCCGGCAGGGGTACCACAATTACCTCTGTGGTCCGGCGGAGGGCACGGCTGAGCGCGATGGGGTCGGTTTCCGCCTCCGGATAGGTGAACACCGGCTCCAACCGCAGGTCTTGGGAGAGAAACACCGCCGCGGCGGTCTCGTCCGCAGATTGCGCCAGATATTCCTCCCGAATGGAATCCAGCAAATCCGGCTGTCGGATACAGCCCAAACGGGTCTGCCCGGCATAGGCGGCATACAGGGTGCAGATGTGCCCGCTGCTGCTCAGCAAATCCCGGGTCAAATCCTCCGGGGTGGCGGCGGTATATTGCAGACACAGCACCGGGAAAAATCGGTAGTGCAAATCCTCCTGCCCGCGGCAGATTTCCTCGGCTGCTGCCCGGGCGGCGCCCTCGCTTTCCTTGCAGACGGACGGGGCATAAATGCCCGGCAGCTTATGCCCCCGGATTTCCACCCGATAGCCGGGACGGACGAATGCGGCCAAAACAGCGGCAGCGGACAACACAAGTAAAAGGGCGGCACAGCGGCGATACATGGCAAGTCTCCTTTCCGTTTTTTCTGAGCATACGGCGGCGAACAAGCGCCGTCAAGGCTTTCGACAAAGGTTCTGCGCCCCCGACAAAAGGTTCCGGAATTCCTGGACCGGGGCGGGCATAGTCTGTACCGGAAGGGAGATGGAAACATGGCGTATGAAGAAAAAATTCGTCCGGCGGCCAAGGCACATCATGTGATTCTGGAGGAGCGGAATCGGCTGTCGGTCACCGGCGTGGAGGACGTGGCCAGCTTTGACGAAAACGAAATCGTAATGACCACCGCTCAGGGCAATCTCATTGTCCGGGGCAGCGGACTGCACATCGGAAAGCTGACGTTGGATTCCGGGGAAGTGAGCGTGGAGGGCCAGGTGACTGATTTGAACTACGAGGAAACCGGCCCCGCAGGCGGATTCTGGTCCCGGCTGTTCGGCTGATATGGAGCTGCCCATTGCCCTGCAGCTGATGCAGGCGGCGGTGTCCGGCGGAGTGGGGGTCGGTCTGGGCATGGTGTATGACCTGCTGCGGGCGCTGCGCCGGGAATGGCCCCGGGGAAAGCACCCGGCGGACGGGCTGTTCTGGTGCGTGACGGCGGCGGTGCTGTTTCTGTTGGGCATGAGCGCCGGCAGAGGGCAGCTGCGAATCTTTATGGTCTGCTGCGCCGGATTGGGCGGGGCGGGGTATTTTCTGCTGCTGTCTCCGGTGCTGTTCCCACAGTTTCGCCGGGTTACCGGATTTTTTGGGAAGATACTGCGCCGTTTTCGGGATTTTTGGAGAAAGAAACGGAAAAAGCATAAAAAATTTTCGCAAAACGTAAAAAAAGTTCTTTCCAAATGGACCGGGTTGGGTTACAATGAAAAAGAATCATCAGAATCCGGGGCAGGATTCTCGGACACTACGGGTACAATAGGAGGCGACCGGCAATGAAACTGAAAAAAGCGGGTCTGCTGACAAAACTGCTCATTGTGGCGATGGTGGCCTATGCAGGTTATACGATTATCACCGTGCGAACCCATACGGCAGAGGCGGAAAACCGGCTGAACAGCCTGACCAAGCAAGTGGAGCAGGCGCAGCAGGAAAATGCGCGTTTGGAGTATGAAATTGAGCACAGCACCGATCCGGAAACCATCGAAGAGATTGCCCGAGAGAAACTGGGTTTAGTGAAACCGGGCGAAAAGATTTTTTACGACATCGGACATTAAAAAAATCAATCAAAAGAAACAGCAGGGGGATAAAGGGCTTTTATGCAGCTGGAAGTTGGGGAAGTTTTTGAAGGTAAAGTCACGGGCATTACGAAATTTGGCGCATTTGTCGCTATGCCGGACGGAAAAAACGGTTTGGTACACATTTCGGAAATCGCCAATACCTTCGTCAGTGACATCAATGAGTTTGTAAAGACCGG
>CAJMMY010000100.1 GCA_905214605.1 uncultured bacterium
AGAGCGGGGGGATACTCCATATCGGCAGCCTCCTGATACAGCTGCCGGGCTTTTTGTTTATCCATAGGCACACCGTTGCCCAATTCATAGCACAGACCCAATTCGCAGATGGCGGGGGGATAGTCCTGCTCTGCGGCAGCGGCAAACAGCTGCGCAGCCAAGGCGGGATTGACTTCCGCGCCGGTTCCCCGGATATAGCACAAGCCCAGTGCATGCATGGCGCCGGGGTGCTCCTCTTCCGCAGCCTTGCTCAACCAGTACACCGCCTTGGAATCGTCTTCCGGGGCGCCGTTCATGCCGTGATAATAACTCAGGCCCAATTCATATTCCGCCTCGGGGTCGCCGGAGCTTGCAGATTCCTGCATCTCCAGAAACGTATGTTTTTTCCGCGCGGCCAAGTCCGCCATGCTCTGCATCAGGGCAGGGGAAAAGCACACGGTCATTTCATCATTGTTCATCGGCTGAGGATTTGTTTCATGTTCTGTCATCAGACCCAACCTCTTTTCTGTCTTTGCGGTCCCGGATTTACAGAATCCGACACAAATATTATACATGATTTTCGGAGATACACAATCCAAAATATGCAAAAGCGGTGCAGAACAAACCATGTCCTGCACCGCGGGAAAGATTTACTTTTGAATCAGGTTCCAGAAAAACTTCAGGAACAGCAGTCCCAGCACCACGAAAATCATGCCGCGGATTTTCTGGGAACCGCCGCGAATGGCATACCGGGTGCCGAAATAGCTGCCCAACAGATTGCAGGCGGCGGCGGGAATCGCCAGCGCGAACAGCACCTCGCCGTTGGCAATCCAAATGACGGCTGAGGCAATGTTGGAGGCCAGATTGCCCACTTTGGCGCAGCCGGAGGCGCACAGCAGGTCCATACCCAACGCCATGGTGAAGGCCATAATCATAAAGGTTCCGGTTCCGGGACCCAACATACCGTCATAGCAGCCGATGAAAAGACCGATGAGCGCGGCAATCACAAACTGCTGAGGGCGCGTCCAATTCCGGGGCGGCTGTGTGCCCTCTTTGCCGAAATCTTTCTTTACCGTAAGAATCACGGCAATCACCGGCAGGGCAATCAGAATGGCCGTTTCCAGTACCGTCTGGTCCAGATGCAGGGCAATGCGGGTGCCGATGGAAGAACCCAGCAGAGCCAGCACACCGGCGGTGAGGGCAATGGGCAAATCCATTTTTCCGCTCTTAAAATACCGAACGGAGGCCAATGCCGTACCCGTAGCGTTCACAACTTTATTCGTACCGGCGGCCAAATGCACCGGCAGTCCGGCAAACAAATAAGCAGGCAGGGAGATGAGTCCGCCGCCGCCGGCTACCGCGTCCACAAAGCCGGCCAGAAAAATCATCGGGCAGACCACAATACATAATTTCAAAAACTCCACTGCTGCTATCTCCTTTGTTGATTTCCGAGATTGCATTGTATCGGAAACCAAAAATTTTGTCAAGAAAAAGCACCGCCCGTTGAAAGACAGCGAGCGGTGCGGGAATTGCGGAAATTACATGGTTTCCTGCCGGACGTATCTCGGCTCCAGCTTGGAGTAAAGAATCCGCTGACTGGAATACAGACTGAACGGACCGGAGAGCATATAGCTGACCGCGCAGATAATGGCGAAGAAGGGCAGGTTTTCGCTGCCGAACAGCTCAATGCTCATGATAATGCTTGCCATGGGGCAGTTGACCACGGCGCAGAACACGCCAATCAGACCCATTGCCGCGGACAGCGAGGCGGGCAGCCCCAGCAGCGGACCGACCACACAGCCCATGGTGGAGCCGATGAAGAAGGAGGGCACGATTTCACCGCCCTTGTAGCCGGAGCCAAGGGTAATGGCTGTGAAAATCATTTTCAGCAGGAATGCGTACCACACGGCTTTTCCGGCAATGGCTTGCTCAATAATGGCGGTGCCAGAGCCGTTGTAATCATAGCAGCCGGTGAGCACCGTCAGACACATGATGAGTGTACCACCGCCCAGAATCCGGACGTAGTCGTTATAGCCGTACTGTTTCAGCAATTTGGAAACCTTGTGGAGCAGGAAACAGAAACAAATGCCCACCACGGCGCAGACAACACCCAAAATCAGAACCTTGACGCAGGCAATGGGGGCAAAGGCGGTGGTTTCCACAATGGTATATACTTCCGCCTCGGCACCGAACTGAATGGCCACAAAATGCGCCACGGCAGAGGCAGTCAGACAGGGCACCAATGCGGAGTAATGCATAATGCCGATGCTGATGAACTCAATGACGAATACCGTTGCGGCAATGGGGGTTCCGAATACAGCGGAAAACAGAGCGCTCATACCGCACATGGTAATCAGCTTCATATCCTGGTCGTCCAGTTTCAGCACCTGCCCCACGGCGCTGCCGAAACAGCCGCCAATCTGCAATGCTGCGCTTTCCCGACCCACGCTGCCGCCGAACAGATGGGTGATGACCGTACCGACGAAAATCAGAAAGGCCATGCGAATGGGTACGTTTCGGTCCTCTTCAATGATGGCTTTGATGATGATATTGGTGCCCGGGTCATTTTTCAGCTGGAAAAGCCGGTACAGACCGGTAATCACCAAGCCGGCGAAGGGCAGGAGGTAAATCATTTCTGGATGCCCTAAACGAAACGCCGTGGCATGAGCAACGGCCTTGTAAAAGGCAGCGCCGATAAAACCGCCCATCAGACCGACCAGACTGCTGAGAAAAACCCACTTGGCAAATACCTCCACATAGTGCTCCGAGCTGCGGAGAATTGTGCGTAAATCCATTGTATTCATGTTCTCGTTCCCCTTAACCCGCCAATGCGGGCAAACTATTTCCATACTACGACAAAATTCGCCCCGGGTCAACCGATTTCCGGGAGATTCTCCCGCAGAAACGAAAAATCCGGGAAAAAGAAACCGCTCCCGGCACAGCGGTGTCGGGAGCGGGGGGATTATTGCAGCCGCAGGGCATCTGCGACCGTTGTGGGAATGGTATACGCCAAAGTGGAATCCGCCGGAGCGGCAAAGGTATAGTTTTCGTCATAGGCGTCGCCCAGAATCAAGGAATAGGTTTGGTCCGTACCCTCTGCATCGGGGTAGGTGACGGTGATGACCGTGCCGCGGCGCAAGCCGTATTCGTCGAATTCATCGGAATCCACATGATAATCAATGCAGGCGGACCAATCCAGCGCGGTCAGACCGTTGGTCAGGGCCGTGGAGCGGTCTTGCTCCAATGGGGTGCCGGCGGCGGTGCACCAAACCCCGGTGCCGTCTTCCTGCGTAGTGCGCTGGTAGGTTGTTCCGCCGACCACACAGACCGTGGCACCGGAAAGGTCCGGGATTTCATCTTTCTGCACCAAATCGAACAATCCGTAGCTGAATGCGTCCGGGAGGGTGCTGTCAATCACATAAATGTGGTCATCATCGGAGCGCATGAGATAATAGTCTCCGGTGACGCTGTTGACGCTGCCGATGCGGTATTCCACCGCGGTGCCGTCCGAGAGAACGGCTTGAATCACATTTTGGGGCTCCGTCAAGCCGTATGTGCTCAAATCCGACACGGTGCCCAAATCCCGATTGGCAGAAAGGGTTGCCAAAGCTTGCAGCATTTTGGAAAACAACCCGCTTTGGCTGTTGAGGGGGAAGTCTTTCTCGCTGGTGCATTGCCAAATTCCCGTCGCCCGGGAGAAAGACAGCTCCCGGGCGCCGCATTTCCAGTGCAGCTCTGTAAATAACCCGGCTTCCCCGGCGGAAAGGTCAATGCTTTCCGATTGCGCCTCGGTTGTTTCGGGCTCTTCGGTCTCCGCGTTGTGCTTTGCAATGAAATACCATGCACAGCAGCACAGCAGCAAAACCAAAAGGAGAAGTAAAAGCTTTTTTCCTTTTCCCATCAGTGTTTCCTCCGTCGAATGACAATGACGGCGCCTGTAATCAGGCAGGCAAGCGGCAGGATAATGCACAGCAGCACCGTCAGATTGGACACGGCGGCAGCGGTCAGCGTCAGGGAATCTCCGGTAAGATTCTTTGCGTGAATGGAAATGCTGCTTTCCTGACCGCACATCCAAGCCATGCAGTTGAGGAAGAAATCTGCGTTGGCACCGGAAACGATGGCGTTATTGTCATCGCTGAGCATCATGGCAGAGCCAATCCAGACCATTTTGGTGCCGGTTTCCTCTTGAGAAACGGCTACGGCAATATCAAAGGGACCGGTGCCGTCTCCGGATTCCTTTTCCAAGGTGTTTGCCATCATGCCTGCGCTTTTGGAGAATGCGCTGTCCGTGGTTTTCAGCAGGGAGGGGACGCTGACGCCTTCCGGCACATCGGCAATGTCAATGGCTTGGACAAAGGGGGTGAGCAGGGAATATTTACCGTCCACCGTGGGCTGCGTGATTTCGTGACTTTGCACATCGGGCAGGAGATAGTACGGGTAATTGGCCAGACAATGCCCGGAATCGCCCTCCACCAGAATTCCCGGCTGTGCGGTGACACCGTAGCTGCCGGTGAGAGACATCAGATTGGGATAGCTGCCGGAAGAAGAGCCGCTGGTGAGCAGCATCACGCTGCCGCTGGCTGCCATATAGGTTTTCAGCAAAGCGATTTCCGTTTCGGACAGGTCCGAGACGGGATTGTTGATGAGAATGCAGTCTGCGTCTTCCGGTACGGCGCTGACCGTAAGCAGGTTCAAATCGGAGGTTTCCAGATTCAAATTCCGAAGACCG
>CAJMMY010000101.1 GCA_905214605.1 uncultured bacterium
AAAAGGTCACCGTGGGCGGCGTGCTCCGGCGGCTCATCGACACGGCGTGCATCCGCGACGGCGGCGACGCCGTGGAGACCATGGGTGTGGAGCGCAGCCGCGCCGCCGCGAAGCAGGCATCTCTGGCCCTGCTGGTGCTGGACGGCTCCCGGGAGCTGACGGCGGAGGACGAGGCCGCCATCGCACTGGCCAACACCGTCCCCCACCTGATCGTGGCCGTCAATAAAGCCGCCCTGCCCCGGGCGCTGGACGTCGGCGCCCTGGCGGACCGCTTCGACAACGTGCTGTCCGTCTCCGCCGCCACCGGCGCGGGACTGGACACGCTGACCGACGCCATCGCGGCGCAGTTCCCGTCGGGCGAGACTGCCGGCGGCGCGCTGTTGACCAACGCCCGTCAGGCCGACGCCGCCAACCGAGCTCTCTCCGCCGTGGCCGAGGCCCGCGGCGCCCTCCGTATCGGTATGACCCCCGACGTGGTGCTCACCGACTGCGAGGCGGCACTGGCCGCGCTGGGTGAGCTGAACGGCAAACAGGTCCGCGACGATCTGGTGGACACCATTTTCTCCCGCTTCTGCGTGGGGAAATAGGCGATAGACGCCTGCATTTCTGCTACCATCGATTGACAAGGGCAGACACGGTTTTGACGGGCAGAAATGCGCCCATACTGCGTCAAACCCCTTGGCAATACGGCAAGTATTACCTGCGGGCCTTTTCTTGTCTGGACACATTTCTGCTCCGACAAAACTGCTATGCACCTGCCAGCGATGTATTTTCGAGTGATTTTTGGCTTTTGAGATGCAGGCGGGCTGGCGCCCGCCAAGACGAAAAGGACAAAAAGCGCCGGAAAGACACGCCGGCGGGCGTGTTTGCCCTTGTCAAACGATGGTAAAAATGATGTATTTGTTGAACCAATTACAGTATACCATAGCCTGCCTTGCATCACAAGATTTACTGTAGAATAGCTGAAAAATTACACTCGGTGGGGCTTGAAAGAAATCGGAGAATAAAAACGAACTGACCACATATCCAACGCGAATATGTGGTCAGTTCTTCTGGATGGGATCATCCACCGGAATCCTCTCCTTTTTTCTGTTATGAAATTTTTGGATTCTACATTGTAATCGGTACCACGGTCTCCGTTCTGTCACTTCATACTCGGATCCTTACAATGTATGCTGGTGAGAGTTTTTTCGCTTGGCTTTTGTTTCTTCTGTCGGGTCGCTGATCAACGAATTTCGGTCAATCTTTCTTCCATACTTGACCCCGGTTTCCTGCTGCGCGATTGAGAAATTAAGATTACATACCCTCTGCTACACGTCTGGAAAACTTGCTGCGATACTTCAAAATCCTTTGGAGTATCGACCCTGCTCATTTCATCGGACTGTACCTCCTGTACATATTCTTATATGGAACGAGCGTCACCTCCTTCAGAATTTCACTCTTCCGCGTCCGGAAGATCTTCTGTGATTTGGTTTCCCTCGGTTCGATTGTAGGATACCACATTGTTATAGGAATGTCAATAGGTTTTCAAGAAAAATATACAAGAAATTTTAAAAATTTAGAATCCGTATGGACAAAATGACGGAAGTGTATATGCAGAATGGACAGATGTGCGAAAATCATGTTACTTGCCCGGAATCGGGGTCTATGGTATGATAGAAAAACGAGGAGGCGGTGAAATGCAGACATTTTGCTTGACGCTTTGCTATGACGGTACGCGGTACAACGGGTGGCAAAGACAAGGGAATACACCCAACACCATTCAGGAAAAATTGGAGACGCTGCTTTCCCGCTTGCTGAATCAGCCGATTGAAGTGGCGGGCTCCGGGCGAACAGACGCCGGGGTTCATGCGCGGATGCAGACGGCGTCTTTCCGCGGGGAAACGAATCTGACGGCGGAGGAACTGCTGACCCAAATCCGGCAGTATTTGCCGGAGGATATCGGCGCGGTGGATTTGGTGCCGGCGCCGGAGCGGTTTCATGCCCGGCTGAGCTGCACCGGGAAACAGTATCGCTATCGGGTCTGGAACAGCAGCGACCCCTGCGTGTTTCAGCGGAAATATGTCTATGTGCTGCCGGAACCTTTGAAGATTCCTGCAATGGAGCGGGCGGCGGAATTGCTATTGGGAACCCACGATTTCCGCAGCTTTTGCGGCAATCGGAATATGAAGAAATCGACGGTGCGCACCGTGGACCGGATTGACATTCTCCGGGAGGGTCCGGAGGTGCAGTTTGTGTTCCACGGAGACGGGTTTTTATACCACATGGTGCGAATCCTCACCGGTACATTATTGGAAGTGGGATTGGGAAAGCGCCCGGCGGAGAGCATGCCGGAGCTGCTGCGCGCTATGGAACGAAGTCAGGCGGGATTCCTTGCTCCGGCGCAGGGACTGTGGTTAGATGCGGTGGAATATAAAAATTTTTCTCCAACTGCGAAAAAACTCTTTACATTATCACATTAGTATGCTAAACTGATGATACGTTGAAGAGAACAACGCAGATTTCCAAATGCCTGGAGGTATAAAAATATGAAAATGAAGAAACTGATGGCCGCCGCTATGGCCGGCGCACTTTGCCTGAGCATGGCTGCTTGCGGCAGCAAAACCGAAACGCCCGCTGCAACGGACGATGCGGCGCAGACCGATTTGGAATATATCAAGAGCAAGGGCACTCTGGTTGTGGGCGTGACCGATTTCGAGCCCATGGATTATAAAGATGCCGACGGCAACTGGATTGGCTTTGACGCTGACCTGGCAAAAGCATTCGGCGAGAGCCTGGGCGTGGACGTTGAGTTCGTGGAAATCGATTGGGACAACAAAATTCTGGAGCTGAATGCAAAGACCATTGACTGCGTCTGGAACGGCATGACTCTGACTGATGAAGTGACCAGCTCCATGGAATGCTCCAACCCCTACTGCAACAACGCACAGGTTGTCATCGTTCCCAAAGACAAGGCTGACGATTACGCAACCGTAGAGGCTTGCGCAGATTTGACCTTCGCAGCGGAAGCCGGTTCTGCCGGTGAGGCGGAGCTGAATGCGTTGGGCTACAATGTGACGCCGGTGAAGAGCCAGGCTGACGCGCTGATGGAAGTGGCTGCCGGAACATCCGACGCTGCGGTGATTGACTCTCTGATGGCTGCCGCTATGGTGGGCGCTGACACCGGTTATTCCAATCTGACCTATACTGTGGGTCTGAACAGCGAAGAGTACGGCGTCGGTTTCCGCAAGGGTTCCGATTTGGCTGCTGCGCTGAACGATTTCTTTGCCGAGGGTTATGCAGACGGTTCTGTGGCTGATTTGGCAGAGACCTACGGTGTGCAGGCATCTCTGATTGAGCAGTAATCAGAGCGAAAAACGATAAAAAATTGAACGGAGCAAGGGAAAAACGCCGATTCCGTTTCAGCAGAGAGCGGTATCTGCCGCTCTCTGCTTTCCACGTTTTCCCATGAGGAAAATGCAGAAGAAAAATGTTCCATCGGGAGGAAGTTATGGACTGGAGTTTGATACAGGAGCAGATGCCAATCGTCATTCACGCATTGAACGTGGGTTTTTTGCAGACGCTCAAATTGTTTGTTGTGACGCTTTTGGGCGCCATTCCTTTGGGATTGGTGATCTCCTTCGGGTCCATGAACAGCTGGGCACCGTTCAGCTTTTTGCGGGGCGCAAGCTGGAGCGAAAAATGGTGGTGCCGGTGGTTCGTCAACGGCTGCCCCATTCGGTTCGTGACCAGAATTGTCGTCTGGGTGATTCGCGGTACCCCGCTGATGATTCAGCTGCTGATTATTTATTTCTTCCCCGGCTTGGTGCTGAAGAATAACTGGTGGGGCAGCGGCGAGGGCGGACGATTTCTGGCCTCTGCGGTGGCATTTATCTTCAACTATGCCTGCTATTTCTCGGAAATTTACCGCGGCGGCATTCAAGGTGTGCCGAAGGGACAGCAGGAGGCCGGTCTGGTGTTGGGCATGACCAAAAGCCAGATTTTCTTTAAGGTCACGCTGATGCAGATGATTAAGCGGATTGTGCCGCCCATGTCCAACGAGATTATTACGCTGGTAAAGGATACCTCTCTGGCGCGTATCATTGCGCTGCAGGAAATCATTTGGGCCGGTCAGTCCTTTATGAAGGGTTCTCAGGGCATTTCCGGCGCAATCTGGCCCTTGTTCTTTACGGCAATTTATTATCTGATTTTCAACGGTATTCTGACGGTTCTGTTGGGACGTTTGGAACGGAAACTGGATTATTTCCATTAAGGAGGCGGAGTCTATGGCAATTTTGGAAGTCAATCATATCGAAAAGAGCTTCGGCTCCACAAAGGTGCTGCGGGACATCAGTTTTTCCATGGAGGCGGGCAATGCGCTGGCAATCATCGGATCTTCCGGCTCCGGTAAAACGACGCTGCTGCGGTGTCTGAACTTTCTGGAAACGCCGGACAGCGGCACCATCACCGTGGGGGGAGAACTGCTGTTTGACGCAGCGGACCCCAATACCCAAAAAGAGCGGGATATTCGGAAAAAGCGCCTGCATTTCGGCATGGTGTTTCAGTCCTTTAATCTGTTTCCCCAGTACACGGCACTGCAGAATGTGATGCTGGCAAGCCAGCTGTTGGCAAAGGAA
>CAJMMY010000102.1 GCA_905214605.1 uncultured bacterium
GGACAACTCCGGCGGTGCAGCTATCATTGTTCCGTCCGCCGGTATGCAGCAGATGCAGCGGCGGGAACACATAGGTTTCCTTGGGCTCTTCCTGCTGCTGGGCAATCTGCATGGCGATTTCCTGATAGCCCTGAGCCGTTTCCTCTTTTGTCAGCTTTTTGCTGGGCTCCTCCACGGGAACGGCAGCGCTGCTGACGGAAAATGCCGCAGCCGCAGCGGCGGCAGGTGCCGCTGCTTTCATGGATTTCAGCGGTGCCAAAGGCGGCAACTCAAAGGGCTCTTCTTCCGGTTTCAAGGAAATCGTTCCGGTTGCTTTGGGTGTCTGCGGGAAAAACAGCTCATCTTTCGGCTCTGCAACGGGCTTGACACCGAACTCCACAAACTTGCTCTCGTCCAAGGGCTGCCCCGCATTTTCCAATTTCGGCAATGCCGGGTCCTCTTGCACTTTGGTGGAGGTAACGGGAGTCGAACCCACGTCCGACTGCGGCTTTGCCGCCGGCTTTTCCGGCGCAGCCGCAGGCTCTGCCGTCTCCGCTGCCCCTACATTCTGCCGCACAAATTCGTCCGGCTTGGTTACCCGGGAATTGACGCTGAAAAAGCCCTTTTTCTCATCGCGATATTCCTCTTCCGGAATCCGGTGATTGTCGTCATCTCCCACGGGAATGTCAATGGCATGCCGACCGCGACGGTGGGTCAAAAGCTCCGCCGTCTTTCCACCGGCTGCCCGGGGCTCTTCCTCCTGCAGCGCATACTCCGGAATCTCCCGCTCCCGCACTTTTTCGATGATGCCGGAAATGGTCAGGTTTGCGCCCAACATCGTCAGAAAACACATCAGCAGCACCAGAATCGGCACCGCGCCGTAAGTACTCACAACGGCTTTCAGCCCCATTGCCAGCAAACCGGCTACCACACCGCCGGACTTCAGAATTTTTCCTGTGGCAAACAGCGTTTTGCACACGGTTGCTGCCCCGGCGGCAAACAGCAACTCTTCTTTACAGAACACCAAATGGGCAAAGCTGCCGAACATCAGCGGCAGCAGCACCACGCAGGTCACCCGCATCACAACGGGGCGTCCTTTGTGATTCAGAAGAATCAGCGCCGCCCACAGCAGTGCCGGGGGCAGCAGATAATATCCGTAACCAATCAATCCCCGGAGATTTTCGCTGATGAATCGGAAAAACAGCGCGTCCACCGGGAAAAATCCGATGAAAAACAGCAGTGCCAAAATCAGACACACCACGCCGCCCACTTCTCTGCGAATGGGCTGTTTCTGGGGCTCTGCCACGTGCTGCCCCTGCTTTTTTCCGGAAGCGGTCTTTTTCGCCGTCGAATTGGTTGTTTTCGTTCCGGTTTTCTTCGTTGTTTTGGTACTTGTATTTTTGGTATTGGCACCGGAATTCCGCTTTTTCGGTGTTTCCGAGCTTGTTCCTTTTTTCGTTGCCATAGAATCTCCTCTCAAAGAATCAGGGACAGTATGATTGTAATGAATCCCACGCCCCAGCAATAGTAGGCAAATTTGCCAAAGCCGCCCCGGTCTGCCAGCCGTTTCAGCAGATTCAGAGACAGCACGCCGGTGACCGCCGCCACCAACATTCCCACCAGATAAGCCGGCAGGTATTTCCAGTCCACACCGTCGGAAAACGCACCAATCAAGCTCAGCAGGTTGGCGCCCAGTACCGCAGGAATGGACAGCAGGAAAGAAAACTTCACCGCAAATTTTCGATTCAAGCCCGTAGCAAGTCCCGCCGTAATGGTGGTTCCCGAGCGAGACAAACCGGGAATGGTTGCCACAGCCTGACACACGCCGATGATCAATGCGTCAATCATCCGGGTGGAACCCACTTTTTTCCGACCGGGAATCATCTGATCGGAAACATACAGCATACAGCCTGTCAAAATCAAGGCCATTCCGATGAATGCCGTGTGATTATATAATTCCTCAATCTTACTATGAATAGGCAGCACAGCCACCAACGGCAGCGTTGCCACCAGAATCAGCAGCACCAGACGGGCGCCGGGATGCCGCTGCTGTTTGCCGCTTTCCCCCGCCGCAGGGTGAACCAAATCCAAGCAATCCCGAATCATAATGCGTAAATCGTTCCGATACACAAAAATCACGGAAACCAACGTGGCCAAATGCAACAGCACATCGAAAAACACGTGTCCGTTTTCCGAAGTTGTCATGCCAAAGAGATTCTGCAGAATGGACAAGTGTCCAGAGCTGGAAATCGGCAGAAACTCCGCAATTCCCTGAACCAGACCCAATAATATCGCGTCCCAGATTGTCATTATGTAAACCTCCGGTTCTTCACTCAAATGGATACATCCCGCAAATTCGCGCAATGCGGGGATTGTATCAGAAGATTATATCACATTTTTCCCGGAATCTCAACGTTCCCCGACGGATTTCCCCGGTTTTTCTGAATTTCCTCATGGAGATAGTCCAGTACCTGGGACAGTGTTCCAATCTCGTCCACCAAGCCGGAGGCAACCGCCGTTTCCCCGTCAATCACCGTACCCACGTCGTTGGCGATTTCATCGGCAGCCATCATATACTCCAACAGCCGGTCCCGGGAAATCCGGGAATGGTCCGTAATAAACTGCACGATTCGTTCCTGCATTTTCTCAAAATACCGGTAGGTCTGGGGCGCACCGATGACTACACCGGTCATGCGCACCGGATGAATCATCATGGCAGCGCTTGGGGCAATAAAGGATTTCTTGGCCGCCACCGCCAACGGTACGCCGATGGAGTGTCCGCCGCCCAACACCAACGAGGCTGTGGGTTTTCTCATTCCCGCAATCAGCTCGGCAATAGCAAGCCCCGCCTCCACGTCTCCGCCCATGGTATTCACCAGCACCAGCAGCCCCTGAATTTCCGGGGATTCTTCCACCGCCGCAAGCATCGGCAAAACGTGCTCATATTTCGTTGTTTTTGCATCTTCCGGGGCATTCTGATGTCCCTCGATTTGCCCCACAATGGTCAGGCAATGAATGGTGCCCGTCCCGGTTTCCGTTTGGCTGCTGCCCAAATCCCGAATGGTTTTCCGTTCTTTTTCGTCCATAAAAAATCCCTCCCGCCGCATTAGTATCTGCAGCAGGAGGTATTTTTACACAATCATTCGAATTTATTCGGCCATATACGCAGCCGCCACACCTTTGTAGGTCATGTAGCAATCAAATTTTGCCACCACTTCAAAGGGCGCATGCATGCTCAGCACCGGCACGCCGGCGTCAATGGTTTCGATGTTTCGGTTGGCCATATACTTGGCGATGGTTCCGCCGCCGCCCTGGTCCACTTTGCCCAGCTCTGCCAGACCACACCGGCTTGGGCAAAAATCCGCCGCAGATAGGCCACGGTTTCCGCAGATGCGTCGCTGGTGCCGCTTTTGCCACGGGAGCCGGTGTATTTGCAGATGCCCATACCGTAGTTCATCAGCGCGTTGTTGCTCTTCTCGCTGACTTCCGGATACAGCGGGTCATATCCGTTGCACACGTCTGCGGAAATGCAGAAACTCTTCTCAAAGCACCTGCGCAGAGGGATATTCTGCTCGGCACACAGGTCTTCCATAAACATATCAAAGGCATGAGACTGCATACCGGTTACACCGTCGGAGCCGATTTCTTCTTTGTCGGCCAAAATGCACACCGCCGTCCGGGGCGGAGTATCCAGTTCCAGAATAGCCTTCAATTCTGCAAATGCACAGGAGCGGTCATCGTGACCGTAACCGCCAATCATGCTCCGGTCCAAACCGATGTCCCGCACTTCCATCGCCGGTACGGCGCACAGCTCTGCGGAAAGGAAATCTTCCTCCGTAATGCCGTATTTGTCGTTCAAAATGCTCATAATCGCCAGCTTGACCCGGTCCTTGCCCGGTACGTCATAGGGTACGGAACCGATGAGCAGTTTCAGACCCTCGCCGGTAATGGCCTCGCCCAGTTTTTTCTGGCTCTGGTCGGCACCCAAATGGGGCAGCAAATCGGTAATCACCAGCTGGGGATCCTCCGGGTCCCGGCCGATGACCACGTCTACGGTTTCCCCGTTTTGCAGCACCACAACGCCGTGGAGTTCCAGAGGAATGGTCACCCACTGGTATTTCTTGATGCCGCCGTAATAATGGGTCCGGAAATAGGCCAGCTCGTCCTGCTTGCCGTGCTCGAGGCAGAACTCTTTCACGCGCTTCACCCCCTCGAGAATACCCTCGCGGTCGTTCCGGAAATAGTAGTGGTCCATCTTGAGGCTGAGGGCGACGGCCTGCATGTGCAGCCATCCGCTCGCCGCGGCGCGCTCGAAAAGGGTGTCGCACATCAGCAGCCCCTCGGGGGTGTTCAACTGCGCCTTGATTTGCCGGCAGTAGACTTTCAGCAGGCTGTCCGCCACGGAATCTCCGCGTCCCGGCTCGGCATGCACCGTCGGGACACATGCGAAAAAGGCGAGGATAAGGAGGACCAACAGGCGGGAACAGGCGGGACGGGACATGAGGAAATTCGTTTATTTGACAAATATAGCACTAATCCCGCTGAAAATCAAATTTCGGAGCGGCAAGTGAACAAAAAAGGCCGCCGCGGAAACCGCAGCGGCCGTATGGAAAATCGTCCGGATTATTTGGTGACC
>CAJMMY010000103.1 GCA_905214605.1 uncultured bacterium
CTGATTTACTACACTGGCGACCATTACAAGTCCTTCAGCAAGCTATACGGAAAATAAGGAGATTATCATGAAAACTATCACATTAGACCTTGAGCGTATGACCTCTGTGCCTGCGCTGCATAAATATCTGCGCAGCGCGTTGGCATTGCCTGTGTACTACGGTGCAAATTTAGACGCTCTGTACGACTGCCTGACGGAGATTGCCGAGCCTACTCAGATCATTGTGCCTGCTAACGTTACGGATAATGAAAAGCTGGGCTGGTATGGTGAGCAGCTGCTGCAGGTTTTGCAGGACGCAGCGGAGGAAAACGAAAATTTACAGATTACAGTGAAGTAAAAAGCCTGAAGGACGAGCCTTGGCGGTTCGTCCTTTTTACTTTTATCCGCAGGCGTGTTATAATTTTAGAGTGTAAATTTTTCACAGGGAGATAAGTAAAATGATTTTAAGTGCAGAGGATTTGTCGTACAGCTATGGCGACAGATTGTTGTTTGAAAATATTACATTTAACGTAGAAGAGGGTGACAAGTACGGTATTATCGGTGTCAACGGCACCGGTAAAAGTACCTTGCTGCGTGCTATCTCCGGTATCTGGCCATTCGTCGACGGCAAAATCTTTTTGCCGGAGCGTGATAAGCTGATGTTTATTCCGCAGAAGTCTTATCTGCCTTTAGGCACTCTGCGTGCTGCACTTAATTACCCGGGAAATAAACCTATAGATGATACTGAATTGATTTATCTGATGGATTTGTGCCAGATTGGTTATCTTAAGGATAAGCTTGATTTGGAAGCTGATTGGAGCCATGTGCTTTCAGTCGGTGAGCAGCAGCGTTTGGCATTGGCAAAGGTTTTGCTCTCCGCACCGGAAATTCTTCTGTTGGACGAGCCTACCAAAGGGTTGGACGCGGAATTCAAAGTGACTTTTGCGGAGATTCTCCGGAAACTCTCAGCAAGCGGCGTGACCATTGTGATGATTAGTCACGATGTGGAATTTTGCGCGGAGTATGCCCGAACTTGTGCGTTGTTTTTTGACGGAAAAATCGTAACCGTGTCGGACCCTCGGTCCTTTTTCGCCGGCAATCGGTTTTACACCACCTCTGCCAACCGCATCGCCCGGGAACTGCTGCCCACCGCAATCACAGCGCAAGATGTGATTCTTGCCTGCGGCGGAGCAACGGACAGCCCCGTACCGCCGGAATCAAAGGAATTCGAGGATTTTTCTCTGGAATTGCCCAAAGCACCCCCTCTGCCCCGCTGGCGAAAACGAACTGCCGTGCTTTCCGGTTTGATTGCATGCATTCTGTTTTTTGCGGTCATTTTTGGAAATAACTTGAGCGATTGGGTCACCGGCGGCGGTCTGACAGAAACCGCAAGCTCCGCGCTATCCTGCAACATTGCATTGTTGGCGGCGCTGTTTGTCTTTTCCTTTGCCGTTGTCCAGCAAAGCGGACCGGAGCTGACGCCGGACCTGTTAACCCGTCAGCCGAAACAACGCGCATGGCTTTCTGCTGCACTGATTTGTATTTTGGTTCCGCTGACCTTATGGTTGGGCATCACAGAACTCCACGGTCGGAAGTATTATTTCATTTCCCTGCTCATTCTCATGGAAACCATGCTGCCGTTTTTCATTCAGTTTGAACGGCGAAAGCCACAAGCCCGGGAATTGGTTTTGATTGCCGCGCTTTGCGCCATCAATGTAGCCGGGCGGGTGCTGTTCTTCATGCTGCCGCAGTTTAAGCCGGTCATTGCCTTTACCATTCTCTGCGGCGTTGCATTGGGCGGAGAAACCGGCTTTCTGGTGGGTGCCGTGACCATGCTTGTTTCCAATATTCTTTTCTCTCAGGGCCCGTGGACCCCTTGGCAGATGTTTGCCATGGGCTTGATTGGGTTTCTCGCCGGAATTCTGTTCCGCAAAGGTCGGCTCCGGCGCAACAGAATCAGCTTGTGCGTATTCGGTGCGTTGTCTGCCATCATTGTCTACGGCGGGATTATGAACCCCGTATCTGCCCTGCTGTGGACCAACCATCTTAGTTGGAAATTGGTTCTCCCCTATTATCTCACCGGGTTTCCCATGGATTGCGTACAAGCGGCTGCAACATGGCTGTTTCTCTGGTTCGGTGGGAAACCCATGCTGGAAAAACTGGAACGGATTCAAGTCAAATACGGTTTATTGGAATCTTCGGATTCCTGACAGATTGCAATTCCCTTGATTCTATGCTACACTGCGCTTACGAGGTGATAAATTATGCGAACACCGGAACAGGTACATGAAATTGTGGAAGGTCTGAAAGCGGAATACCCCTTGGCAGACTGCACATTGGATTATAAAAAGGACTATGAGCTGCTCTTTTCCGTGCGATTGGCGGCGCAATGCACCGATGAACGAGTGAATCAGATTACACCGGCGTTGTTTGCCCGTTTCCCTACATTGGAGGCTTTTGCCGAGGCTGACGTAGCCGAAGTGGAGGAATACGTTCACTCCTGCGGATTCTATCGCGCGAAAGCCCGGGATATTGTTGCCTGCGCGCAGGTTTTGATTCAGCAGTATGACGGCAAAGTGCCGGATACCATGGAGCAGCTGATTCGGCTGCCGGGTGTGGGCCGAAAAACCGCAAACTTGATTCTCGGCGATGTGTTTCACGTGCCCGGCTCTGTTGTGGTGGACACGCACATGATTCGTTTGAGCAACCGCATGGGGTTGGTGGACAATCTGAAAGAACCGCCTAAAATCGAGGCGGCGCTGCGAAAAATTCTCCCGCCGGAGGAATCCTCGGATTTCTGCCATCGTATTGTTCTCCACGGTCGTGCCGTCTGCACGGCAAGAAAGCCGGATTGCGCCCGCTGCTGCATCAAGCACGTTTGCCAGACATTCTCCGGTTAATACAACAAAAATGAAAAAATGCGGACAGACGGAATGATAATTCCCGATTGTCCGCATTCTTTTTTACTTGTTTCTTTTGACGTCATCGGTCATATCCTTGACGCCCCGCTCTACGGCATTTTTGCCTTTCTTCAATTCCTTCTCCGCATCATGCACAGCATCGCCCACGGCAGAATTGTCGGTATCTCCGCGGTTACGATTTCCGGAATCCTTGTCGTCGATCATTCCGTCCCGGTCATGCACGGTTCCGCTGTTGTTTTCCCGATTCGGCAGCGGCGAAATGCCTGCCGGCGCATTGATGTCCGGTACCGGGGTGGTTTCCGGCACTTGATTTCCTCCGCAGGCTGTGAGACCACACATCAGCAACAATGCCGACAGCCACAATCCAAGTTTCTGCTGATTCATTTGATTCCCTCCTCCATGCGCTGCACATTGCAGCGTACAGGCATAGTATGCCCGGGCAGGAATCTTTTTATGTTTTCAAATCACTTTTCAAACTGCATCAAGTTGCCGCGCTTGATGCAGTTTCCTTTTGGGAGTCACTTCCGCCGGGCTGCATATACGGCTGCTGTCCCCGTTCCGGACGTTCCCCTTGCTGTGCGCCCTCCGGCAATTCCGGCGGTGTTCCGCCGTTTTGGTTATTTCCCTCCGGCGGAGTTTCCATGCCCTCATCATTGGGTCTTTGCCCCGGTTCGCCGCTCATGGAACCCAATCCGCCGCCCATCATGCCTCCGGAGCCGTAAATCAGACTGTCCGTCAGGGTCACTTCTGTACTTTCTCCCCCGGCATAAACCGTATATGTGCCGTTCAGTTCCAAATCCGGGCAGCTGATAACAACGCAGGTATATGCCTTTGCCGGAGTATAGGCGGCAAGCGTTTTTCCGCTTGCATCGGATACGGAAATCGCCTCTGTGGGTTGTTCTTCAACGGTAAGCAGTATGCAGCCCTGGGTTGAATCGGTACCGAAATTCTGCGCCATACCGCTGAACCAGGCTGCGATTACCGTGCCGCCGGTAATGACGGCTGTTCCGTCATAATCCAAGGCGCTGTCTCCGTCGCTGATAGGACCGGAAACATAAACCTGTCCGCCGGAAACCAGTATATCTCCGTTGGAATCCAAACCGTCTCCGGAGGCGTCAATGGTAATGATTCCGCCGGAAATTTCCAGTTTGCAATCCGAACTTCCGCCAAAGCCGCCGGGCATCGACGCGGTACCGTCCGTTGCGTTGATACCGTCATCATCAGATACAATGGAAATGTTGCCGTCTGTAATGAAAATCACTTTTCCTTCCAGACCTTCATTGCATTGGGATATCTCCATTGTATCCGGTGCCAACGTCAAGGTCTCATCACTGTGTATGCCGTCATCGCCGGTTTGAATGGTATAGCCGCCCTCCGTAATTGTCACATTTCCGTTAGAATGAACGGCATCGTCGCTGCAATTGAGTGTGTAGCTGCCGCCCAAAAGCTCCACCAACGTACCGCCCTTCAAACCCTTTGCGCTCACTGTATCGGTGGACGCCACTGCGCTGCCGCCGCCCGACGTCACATTCGCAGTCACATTCCAGGCAAACAATGCCGTTTCCGCTTGAACACCGTCTTCACCGCTGTTCAATGTCACGTCCGAGGCGTACAAAACCACGCAGCCCAACGCGGAATCTGCGGTATTGGAGGCGCGCAATCCGTCTCCTGCCGATGTGACGGTAATCGTTCCGTTTTGAATCACCAAGC
>CAJMMY010000104.1 GCA_905214605.1 uncultured bacterium
TGCACGGGCAAGGGCGGCGAGGCTTTGATTGTCCGCGTTCCCCGGGGCACCGTGATTCGTGATAAGGAAAGCGGCGCCGTGATGCACGATATGTCCGACGGTCAGGATTGGACCGTCGTCAAAGGCGGTCGCGGCGGCTGGGGCAATAAGCATTTTGCCACCCCCACCCGTCAGGTGCCTCGTTTTGCAAAGCCGGGTCTGCCCGGCGAGCGTCGGGACGTGGTTTTGGAGCTGAAATTGCTGGCAGACGTGGGTCTGGTTGGTTTCCCCAACGTGGGCAAGTCCACCCTGCTGAGCGTGGTGTCCAATGCGCACCCGAAAATCGCAAACTACCACTTCACCACCTTGTATCCCAATCTGGGTGTGGTGTATGTCACCGAGGGTGTGTCCTTCGTTATGGCAGATATCCCCGGTATCATTGAAGGTGCCAGCGACGGCGCCGGTTTGGGACACGATTTTCTGCGGCATATCGACCGCTGCCGCCTGCTGCTCCACATCATTGATGTGTCCGGTCAGGAAGGCAGAGACCCCGTGGAGGATTTTGAGGCAATCAATGCCGAGCTGCGCCAGTACAGCGATTTTCTGGCAGACCGCCCCCAAATCGTTGTTGCCAACAAATGCGACCTGCTGGACGAGGAAAACGACAATCTGGAACGGCTGAGAGCCCATGTAGAGGCTGCCGGCTATGAGTTCTATGAAATGTCCGCCGCCACCCACAGCGGCACCGATGAGCTGATGCGCATGACCGCCGGCAAGCTGGCAAAGCTGCCCCCGGTTATCACCTTTGAGCCGGACTACGTTCCCCCCGCCCCCGACGCCATCACTGCCGACGATGTGATCATTCATCAGTATGGCGATGTGTGGACCGTGGATGGTGTCTGGATCGACCGTCTGGTCGGCAGCATCAACTTCAGCGACTACGAAAGCCGGATTTACTTTGACCGCGTCATGCGTGAGGCCGGTATTTTCCAGCGCATGGAAGATATGGGCGTCAAAGACGGTGACACCGTCTGTCTGGGCGATTTGGAATTCGAATATCAGCACTAAGTACCACAGGGTGCGTTTCCTTTTGAGAAACGCACCCTGTTTGCATCAAAATACCCGCGGACGAATTGCCGCGGGTATTTTTGATTTAATAGCTCGGCCGATGGGTCAGATAGCGCCAAGCTTCAATATATTTTTGCGGAGACCGGGGATATGCGCTTTCCAAATCCAGATAGCAATCCCCGGTTACTATCAGCAAAGATTGCCGGGAAACATAGTCCAGCTTTTCCACGTCTCCTATGGCATACACCAAATCCGTGCCCGGCCAATGAATTTCCAGTCGGTCATAGTACAATGCAACCGTGCCAGCCTCGCTCACCTGCTTTTTCTCGTTGCCCTCTACCCGCCGTACAATTTGCCGGTCGTCCATGAAAATCGGGTCCGTGAAGTTTCTGGAAAATCCGTCAATATAGCTGCGGATTGCCGTTTTTTGCCAATGGTCCCAATCCCGTATATTGTCATAAATCAGCCCCGCGCCGCAATCGTGGAAGAATCCGTCCTCCTGCAATTCCACCTTGTAGCCGCAGTCGCAAAACAGAAAATTCCCCATACTGCGGAGGGTGGCAACGCCATGACATTTCGGACATTCATACAGCACCGTTTCGCAGTTTTCTGCCAAATTCTCCCCAACGTAACGTTGGGGATTTTTTCGTTGCTCCTCATAGGCATTGACGTACAAATCCCGGCACACCGCCTGATAAATTTCCTCTTCCGTCATCTGCCGCAATTCTTCCCGGGTGTAGGTATGGACCACACCGCCCCGCAGCGGTCCTTTCCGTTTCTTCACCGCCCAACGGGGAGAGCGGAGATACCCGCCCACCATGCGGTAGGTAATCACATCGCAGTCCGCGTCTTTGATGAGTTTTCCGGTGTTGGGTGAAATGTATCGGGATTCCCCATTGACGGACATTCCCCCCTCCGCATGTAAGCCGACGCACACTCCGTTTTTCAGAGTGTCCTGAATATTCTGCACCAATTCGGAAGAGGGGCGGTCCCGGTGTTTCACAATCGGGGTTGCAAAAAAGTTGATGAGCTTTCCCAAAATGCCGCTGCGCACCACGTGGTCGCTGGCTACATAGCGGATATACCGCCCCAAATGCACCATTTCGTAAATCGGGTCCAGCTTGTCATTGTGATTGGCCACCAACAGAAATGTCTTTTCTTGAGGGTGAAACGGCTCGTATTGATAGTCCTCGGTCCGGACAATCAACCGCGCCGCCCATAAAATGACGGACATACACACACCGTTACGCCAAAAATGCCGCCTGGGACTGTATGCATAGTCTTTCTCCTTCAATCCTTTGTTTCCTCCGTCCGTGTTTCATTCCTCGCCGAAAATTCCGCGGCTGCCTCTTCCTCCAAAACGTGAAAAGCCACTTTGCCCACCAACGTCCGGGGCAGCTCGTCCCGGAAAATAATCTCTTTCGGCTTTGCATAGCCTGCCAAATACAGCTTGCAGTGCTCCAGTATGTTCGTTTTCTCTTCCTCGCTGGGTTTTACTCCGGGTTTCAGAACGATATAGGCCCGAATCCGCTGCATTTTCCGTTCATCGGGCACACCGATGACACAGCTGTAATCAATATCCGGGTAGGTATCCAAAACATTCTCCACCTGCGAGGGATAGACGTTGTACCCGGAGGTGATAATCATGCGTTTCATACGCTGCTTGTAATACACGTATCCGTCGGAATCCATGGCGCCCAAATCGCCGGTAAACAGCCAAGTCGTGCCGTTTTCGTCTGTTTTCAATGCCGCTGCCGTTTCCTCGGGATTGTTCAAATAGCCCAGCATCAGCGTGGGTCCGGAAATGATGATTTCTCCCACCTCGCCGTAAGCCTTTTCCCGGAAAGTTCCCGGCTCCACAATGCGGTAGTGCATATCCCGAAGAGGCAGACCGATGCTGCCGTCTTTGTAGGTATCCACCGGGGTCAGGCAGCTGGCGGTCACACATTCCGTCAAGCCGTATCCCTCCCGAATTTGAACCTTGCCATTGTGTTCCCGCAGGAATGCGTCAAAGCGGTGTTTCAAGTCCGTGGGCAGAGAATCGCCCCCGCTGTATACCCCGTCCAAGCAGCTTAAATCCGCATGCTCCAGCCGCTGAGACTTCAGCAGCGAGGCATAAATGGTAGGCACACCGGCAATGAAGTTCGGCTTTTGCTTGACCACCAACTGGGCGTAAGAATCATTGGTAAACTGGGGCACCAGTACGCAGGTCATACCGTTTTCCAGAATTGTATGAATGCCGATGCCCAAGCCGAACCCGTGAAACAGCGGCATGACGGACAGAAACTTCAATCCCGGGTGAAACACCACCCCGGCAGCCTCTCGAATCTGCATCCCCAATGCGTTGAAGTTGAAATCCGACAACATAATGCCCTTGGGTGTTCCACTGGTGCCGCCAGAATACAGCAGCACAGACGGCTTGTCGGGATCATAAATCATCTCCGGCAGCTGGGTTACAGTCTCCGCCCGTTTCAGGAAATCTTTCCAAGTCACGCTGTTTTCCCGGTTGGGGAATTGAGACACACTTCTCCCCTTTTTCAGCCAAAATCCGAAAGCCTGATGGGGATACAGCTCGTCCTGCATACGGGCGGTCAGAATCACGGTATCTTTCCGTTTTGCCTCTTCCCGTGCCAGCGCCACCTTTTCATAAAACAAGTCCAAGGTCAAAATCATGCGGCTATCGGAGTAATCCAAATAAAACGTAATCTCCTTTTGAGAAGAAAACGGGTGAATCATATTGGCAATGGCGCCGATGCGGTTGAGCGCATACAAGCAGACAATGGCTTGCGGGGTGTTCGGCATACAGATGGTCACCGCGTCGCCCCGGTGAATTCCGCTGGCGACCAACGCCCTTGCCACACAATCCACATTCTGAATCATTTTGGCATAGCTTGTCTGCTTGCCCATAAAATCATAAGCAATGGCTTTGGGATATTTCTCGGCGGAGCGTTTCACTGCGCCGTACATGGTTGTTTCGGGATAAGGCAGAATGACAGGTTCTGTTTCATAGGTGTTTGCTTTCATTGGTTCAGGATTCCTTTCTGCGTGTTGTCTGCCATTGTATCACAGACAAAAGAAAAAACGGCGCGAACCGACAGAATTGTCCGTCAAGGTTCGCACCAATTGATCAGCTTATCGCTCGGAGACGCCGGTTTCGTGGTTCTCCACAGTTTCAAAATCATCTTCCGTTACGCCGGTTTCATCGGTCATCTGCACATCGTCGTCATCGTATGCAGTGGCCTCATCGGTGATGTACTCATAAAAATCGTCCATGTACCGTTTGTACAGCAGTGCGCCGGCAGCAGCGGAAACGGCTGCAATTGCACCTCCGGCCAGCAAGCCTTTATAAAATTTCTTCATCGTCATAACCTCCATGTCAGTATGCGCGAAAAGCCCGGAAAGTCCGAGCTTTTCGCTATTAGATAAAAAGGGGAAAAGAGAAAGAGAATCAATTTCGATTTGCATATCGTTTCTTGATGTTGCCATCATAACGGAAACTTACTTCCAAATTATGAAATGAATTTGAACTTATT
>CAJMMY010000105.1 GCA_905214605.1 uncultured bacterium
GCTGGTAAAATCCGGGGTTTTGGTCCGTTTTAATATTTTTTCAAATTTTTTCAAAAAAAGCTTGCATTTTCTTTCCGGCTGTGGTAATATACTAAAGCACTCAAAAATGAGTATGCGCCGTTAGCTCAGCTGGATAGAGCGTCTGGCTACGGACCAGAAGGTCAGGGGTTCGAATCCCTTACGGCGTACCAAGCTGCTGTGAACAAATCGTTCACAGCAGTTTTTATTCTTGTAACACGTCTGACAGCAAGCGCTGCCGGGCGTTTTTTTGTTTTTTCCGGATAGTCTTGCCGTTCCTCTTGCAGCTGCTTTCCCCATGTGGTACGATGAAGATGAACTCCTAACATCCCGATTTATTTAGGGAATAAAGGAAATTAGAGATTACGGAATAGGAGGAAGACGTAATGTTAACATTTCTTTGGATAGCCGGAATGGTCGCAGGTTTTGTTTTTCCATCTTTTTTAATTAAAGCCATACGTTCAAAAGATGAGGGTGATGAAATACCTAAGAACACTTTCCTATCTTGCCTTACTTTTGGAATTTGCGTCCTATCAATCCTTGTTGTTACAGCATATTCCTAGCCAATAAACTATTGCACTGGATAGGGTTGAACAAAAGCAATGAAAATCTCGCCGAGCGAATGGCGGTAAAACTTACATATCCATATACAAAAAACGGGGCTGCAAAAAGCAGCCCCGTCTTTATTTTACAAACGCTTTGGTGCGTTTCAGCCTTCCGCAGCAGAGGTGACCCCGCCTTCCACCACCAGACTGTCTTCATATTCCAAGCCGTACGTGCCGGCGAGGGTTTCCTCATAATCCTTGTGGAAGAAGTCTTCCTCGCCCAGCGCCTGAATTTCCTCGTTGACCCAAGTCAGCAGGGTATCGTTGCCTTTAGACACAGCGGGTGCGATGGTATCCGTATTGCCCAGCTGGGGAATACCCACCACATAGCCGGGATTCTGCTTTGCAAAGGCAATGACTTCCGTGTTGTCGTTTGCCCATGCCACGCCGTTGCCGTTTTCCAGTGCGTTCTTGGCATTGGCATAGGTGTCATATTTCTGCAGGGGAATGTCGGGGTAATTCTCGGTGAGATAGGTTTCTGCCGTCGTGCCGGAAATGACAATCATCTGGTCCTCGGCGTTCCAGTTGTCCAGAGATTCCACCACATTGCCCTCGGGAGAAATCACACCCAATGCCACGTTCATGTAGGGCAGCGCAAAGTCCACTTCCTCAGCCCGCTGGGGGGTCACGGTAAAGTTGGCCAGAATCACGTCTACCTTTCCGGTCTGCAAATACTCGATGCGGTTTGCCGCCTCGGTGGAAACGAAGTTCACCTTGACGCCCAAATCCTCGCCCAGACGATTTGCAAAATACACGTCATAGCCCTGATACTCGCCGTTTTCGTCCACATAGCCAAACGGATTCTTGTCGGAGAACACACCGATGTTGATGGTGCCGCTGGCTTTGATTTCGTCCAAGGTGCGGTACACTTCATCGCTGTCAGTTTTTGCGGTATCTCCGGAATTTCCGCCGCCGCAAGCAGTGAGCGCCAATGCCATTACGCCGGCCATGGTTCCTGCAATCAGTTTTTTCCAGTTTTTCATGATGATTTCCTCCTAATTTTATTCTTTCAATGCTTTTCCTTTTGAATTTCGTCAAATGCAAACATATTTAAAAATTGTTTGGCTCGCTCCGTTTTTGGGTGCTCGAAAAATTCCTGCGGGGTGCCCTCTTCCGCAATGGCGCCGCCCTCCAGAAAAATCACCCGATCCGCCACCGCTTTTGCAAACTGCATCTCGTGGGTCACGATGATCATGGTTCGTCCCTGCCGGGCCAAATCCAACATCACGTCCAGCACTTCCCGAACCATTTCCGGGTCCAGCGCCGCGGTGACTTCGTCAAACAGCAGAATCTCCGGGTGCATACACAGCGCCCGCACAATGGCCACCCGCTGCTTTTGCCCGCCGGACAATTCCCGGGGATAGCGGTCCGCCTTTTCCTGCAGACCCACCCGCTCCAGCAAGGCCATTGCCTCTGCTCGGACGTCCTCTTTTTTCTTTTTCAAAACCTTACAGGGCGCCAGCAGAATGTTGTCCAGGACCGTCATGTGGGGAAACAGCTCGTAGCTTTGAAACACCATACCGATGCGCTGCCGCAGCGCCGGGAGATTTTTTCCGGCGGCGTCAATGCGGTCCTCGCCCAGAGAAATCTCGCCCCCTTGAATGGGCTCCAGAGCGTTGATACAGCGGAGCAGCGTACTTTTTCCGCAGCCGCTGGGTCCCACGACCACAACCACCTCTCCCCGATTCACCGTAAAGCTCACGTCATTGAGAATCGTTGTCTCTCCATATCGTTTTGTCAGATGCGAAATCTTCAGCAATGGTTCTCCCATGGGTTCTTACCTCCATTTTTCTTCCAACCGCTTTGCCACCAGACTGATGGGCCAGCAGGCCAGAAAATACAGCAAAAATACCGTCAAATATACTCCGAATGCCGCATTCGGACTGGCTGTGCGGTTGGCCTCAATCATCTGCTGCGCCACCTTCAGCACTTCCACCACGCCAATCATCAAAATCAGACTGGTTGTTTTAATCATACGGGTAATCAGATTGATGGAAAGGGGCAGCAGCCGGCGAAGGGTCTGGGGAATGATCACATACAAATACGTCTGCCCTTTGGTCAAGCCCAAAGCCTCGGCGCTTTCATACTGATGCTTGGGAATGGACAGCAGCGCTCCGCGGACCAAATCGCTCATTTCCGCCGTACCCCACAGAGAAAATACAATGATGGCCGCAGTCTCTCCGGACAAATCCCAACCGAATGCCCGGGTGGTTCCGAAATACACCAGAAACAGCAGAACCATCTGGGGCATAATGCGAATAACCTCCAGATAAATTCGGAGAATCGCTTTCACCACCCGATTTTTCCGGGTCATCAGTACCCCCAGTAAAATTCCCAAGGGAATACTGATTGCAACGGAAATCAGACTGATGCGCAGCGCCACCCATAAGCCGCCCAACAACCGGGCCGCATTTTTCCCTTTCCAGAGAACTTCAAGACCCAAATCCGGCATACCGCATCTTCCTTTCTATCACGCTGCCCAGAATGGAAACCGGCAGAAGAATCAACAAATAAAATACCACCAGTAAAAACAGGCTTTCCGTGGTTTTGGCATACATGCCGATCAGGTCCTTGGCTGTGAACATCAGGTCCATCAAGCTGATGGCGCTGAACACGCTGGTTTCTTTCAGTAGAAAAATCACGTTTGCCACGAATGCCGGAACACTGATACTGGCCGCTTGGGGCAAAATCACATACCGCATAGTCTGCCCCCGGGTCAATCCCAAGCTCAAGGCGCTTTCCTCCTGAATGGGCTCAATGGCCTCCAAACCGCTGCGGAATGCCTCCGCCATATAGCTGCCGCCCAGAAACGCCAGCCCCGCAATGCCGCAGGCTACGGCACTGGTGCGAATCCCGATTTTCGGCAGACCGTAATACAGAAAAAACAGTTGAATCAGCAGTGGGGTATTCCGGCTCAATTCGATGTAAACTCCAACAATCTGCCGGAGCACCGGTATTTTTTCATACTGCACCACCGCGCAGAACAGTCCCACCAGAACAGCCAGAACAATGCCCGCAATGCCCAGTTTTAATGTCAGCCATGCCGCCTTTTCATACAGCGGCAGATACTGCGCTATAAATTCCCAATTCAGTACCCTCACCCTCTCTTTCCCGTCGGAGCGTAAAAAAAGACCGGAAGTTGAATGAATTCAACTCCCGGTTTCCGGTTCTTTCCAATGCACCCGCCTGCGGGCTGCAATTTGGGCATGCTCAGGCAATGCCGAGCTGCCAGACCATCTGTTCCGTCCGGGAGAGCGACACACAACAACAGCATGCAGAAAAATACATTGCGCTTTTGCTGAACATATCCGCTCCTCCTTCCGGCGTTTCCCGCCCAAACTGATTGATGCGATTATAGACCCATATTCCCACTCTGTCAATGGGTATTTCAAAATTTTTGCAAAAACTCCCGGAACCAAAGTCCCGGGAGTTCTGTCATTTTTTAGTGATGACCGCCGCAGCCGTGGCTGCCGCAGGAGCCGCCCTCATGGCCATGCTCATGTGCATGATGGTCGCAATGTACATTGGGGTCAAAGCTCAGACCGCCCTCCAACAGCTGTGCCACTGCACGGTCTGCATCGCCCTGCACACCGCCGTAGAAACGGATCCCCGCCTCGGTCAATGCCTGCTGTGCGCCGCCGCCGATGCCGCCGCAAATCAAGGTATTCACGCCCCGGTCAGCTAAAAAGCCTGCCAGTGCGCCGTGACCGCTGCCGTTGGTGTCAACCACTTCTGCCTGCGTTACCTTGCCGTCTGCCACATCATAAATTTTGAAGTGCTCCGTATGACCGAAATGCTGGAACACCTGTCCGTTTTCATAAGTTACTGCGATTTTCATTGCTGCACCTTCCTCAATTTTTTCCCCGCAGGAGCCGCTTTCGTGCCAACAGCTGCCGCAACCACAGCCCCGATGGGTACCGTCGCAGAGAATGTAGTCGCCCCCCTGAATCACC
>CAJMMY010000106.1 GCA_905214605.1 uncultured bacterium
AACCGCGCCTTTGCCGACAAAACCATTGACGGCGTGTGGTGCATCCGCGGCGGCTACGGCGGCCCCAATATGAATCAGCAGGCAAGCTTGATGCGTCAGGCACAGAAAATGCAGGAAGAACTGGTGAAAGCACAGACAGAGCTGGAAAACAGCCAGTTTACCGCAAAGGCAGGCGGCGGTGTTGTTACGGCAACGGTCAGCGGCAAGCATGAGCTGGTTGCAATTGAAATTGCACCCGAGGCAGTGGACCCCGATGATGTGGAAATGCTGCAGGACCTGATTGTGGCAGCGGTGAACGCAGCCAACCAGCTGGTGGACAGCGCGTCTACCGAGACCATGAGCAAAATTTCCGGTGGTCTGAATCTGGGATTCTAAAATAGGCGAGTTTGAAAATTCCGGCTGTTTTTCAGCCGGAATTTTTTGCTGTTTTCGGGCTTTGGAGAGAATTTCCATGGACCGGATTTGACAATATCCGGGAAAAAATGTATAATAACCCCATGTGACTGAAAAAGTCCGGATTCCAAGGAGGAGCATACATGCAAATGAAGAAAAAAGTGCGCAGTGCACTTTCTGTCTGCTTGTGCGGTGCGGTGATGATGAGTTCTGTGCTCTTTACGCCTTTGGCAACCAATGTCAGCGCTGTGTCTCAGAGCGAGATTAATGCGCTGCAGCAGCAGAAAAATACATTGGCCAGCAACAAAAAGGCACAGAAACAGGCAATGGAAAAGCTGCAGCAGCAGCAAGCCAGCTATATTGAGCAGAAAACCGCGTTGGACCAGGCACAGCAGACTGCTGTGGAGGAAATCAACCTGACCAAGGAGCAGCTGGAGCTGTACCGTCAGATGATTCAGGAAAAGCAGGAAGAGGCCGAACAGGCGCAGGCTGATGCAGACGACCAGCTGGTACTGTACAAGGAGCACCTGCGCTCCATGGAAGAGCAGGGAATGTTCAACTTCTATCTGTCCATTTTGTTCGGCGCAGGCGATTTTTCCGACCTGCTGTCCCGTATCGACATGATTTCCGAAATCATGGAGTACGATAAGAAAATTGAGGACGGCTACAAAGAGGCGCGGGACCACGCATTGGAGACCAAAGCGGAGTACGAGGAGACGGAAAAGGAACTGTCCGTCAAGGAAGACGAGCTGCAGACCGAAATTGACCAGCTGCAGAAAGAAATGCAGGCGGCTCAGGACCAGATTAACGCGCTCCAGAATGACATCAACACCTATAAGGCTGCTTATGATAAATATGCCTCCGATGAGGACGCAATTCAGAGCAAAATCAACCAAATGACCGATCAGCTGAAAAAACAGCAGGAGCAGCAGACCGGCACCGGCTCGGTGACGCCCAGCGGCAACTACATTTGGCCCTGCCCCTCTACCACGGTGGTTACCTCGAATTACGGCTACCGGTACCTGTCTTTGTACGGTTACACCCGTCTTCATGCCGGTGTGGATATCGGCGGCTCCTACGGCGCAACGGTTGTGGCGGCAGCCAGCGGTACGGTCAGTGTGGCAACGTACAGCTCTTCCTACGGCAACTATGTGATGATTTATCACCCCGACGGAACCAGCACCACCTACGCACACATGAGCTCTCTGGCGGTCAGCGCCGGTCAGACGGTGAATCAGGGCGATGTGGTGGGCTATGTTGGCTCCACCGGAAACTCCACCGGACCCCATCTGCACTTTGAAGTGCGCGTCAACGGCGGCACGGTTGACCCCATGAAGTACTTCTAAAATTTGGATATGAAAAATCCCAGACCAAGCGGTCTGGGATTTTTTTTATATCAGAAATGTCATTCATAATCCGAACCGGACAAAGGCCCGGCGGGGAGAAGACTGTCTTAGGCTCTGTGCCACTTGACGCCCTGGGGGGTATCTTCCAGCACGATGCCTTCTGCTTTCAGCTCGTCGCGGATACGGTCAGCCTCGGCAAAGTTCTTTGCTTTCCGGGCAGCCTGACGGGCGGCAATCTTCTCCTCAATTTCCTTGTCCAAATCCGCTGTTTCTGCGGCGAACGGAATGCCCAACACGCCGCACAGCTCGGTGAACTCGTCATAGCACACCTTTGCCAATGCCTTGGTGGGGTCGGAGGCGGGGGAGACTGCTGCGTTTACATCACGCACCAATTCGAAAATGGCGGCAATGGCATCGGCGGTGTTGAAGTCATCGTCCATAGCGGCGCAGAACTTCTCCCGGAATTTGGGCAGAGCAGCCACAAAAGCGGTTTCGGTCTCGGTCAGCTCGCCGTCTTTGCCGTTTGCCATGAAGAACTCCAGATTTTTCTTGGCGGTGTTCAGACGCTCCAGAGCGTTTTTGGCCTGCATCAGAATTTCGCCGGAGTAGTTCAGGGGAGAACGGTAGTGGCTCATGAGCATGAACATACGGATGCAGTCATAGCCGTAAGCTGCGGCAGCCTCCCGGACAGTGAAGAAGTTGCCCAGAGATTTGGACATTTTCTTGTTGTCGATGTTGATGAAACCGTTGTGCATCCAGTAATGGACGAATTCGCAGCCGTTTGCGGCCTCGGACTGGGCAATTTCATTCTCGTGATGGGGAAATGCCAAATCGGCGCCGCCGCAGTGAATATCAATGGTTTTGCCCAGATAACGGTTGGACATGGCGGAGCACTCGATGTGCCAGCCGGGGCGGCCGTGACCCCAAGGGGATTCCCAGTACGGCTCGCCGGGCTTTGCGGATTTCCACAGAGCGAAGTCCAGAGGGTCTTCCTTCACATCGTTTACATCGATGCGGGCGCCTGCCTGCAGGTCTTCAATGGGCTGATGGCTCAGTTTGCCGTAATCCTTGAACTTCAACGTGCGGTAGTACACGTCGCCGTTGGGCGCAGCGTAAGCATAACCCTTTTCAATCAAAGTGGAAACAATGTCGATAATCTGCTGAATGTTTTCCGTGGCTTTCGGGTGAATAGTTGCCGGGCGGACACCCAATGCCTGCGCGTCCACAAAGTACTCTTTGATGTACTTTTCAGCCACTTCTGCGGAGGAGATGCCCTCTTCATTGGCGCGCTTGATAATTTTATCGTCCACATCGGTGAAGTTCTGCACGAAAGTCACGTCATAGCCACGATATTCCAGATACCGGCGGAACACATCGAACATAATGATGGGCCGTGCATTGCCCACATGAATGTAGTTATACACGGTGGGGCCGCAGCAGTACATCCGTACTTTGCCGGGCTCAATGGGAACAAATTCCTCTTTCTGCTGGGACATGGTGTTGTAAAGTTTCATAATGAACGTCTCCTCAAACAGTTTCGCTTTTCAGAACATCGCGGTTGACGACGAAATATTCTACACCGGAATACACGGTGGTAATCAGAATCAGCAGGCTGCATGCCAAATCAAAGGTAGCCTTCTGACCCAAAAACAGCATCAGAATGATGCAGACCATGGTGCAGGCGGTTTTGATTTTGCCGGATTTTGCGGCGGCAATCACGCGGCCCTGCTCCACGGCAACCAGCCGCAGACCGGACACGGCGAACTCCCGGGCTACGATGACGACCAGCATCCAAGCGTCCATACGGCCATGCGCCACGAAGAGAATCATGGCACTGATGACCAGCATTTTATCGGCCAGAGGGTCCATAAATTTGCCGAAGTTGGAAACCTGATTGTAATGCCGGGCGATATAGCCGTCCAGAAAGTCGCTGAGAGATGCAACAATGAATACCACCAGAGCGGCATAGCGCATTGCGTCGCCGTTCAGATACATCAGCAGGATAAACACCGGGATACAAATGACCCGGAAAATGGTAATTTTATTTGCAGTTGTCATGAATGAAAATGCCTCACTTTTTCTTGCCGGCATAGGTGCCGATGAGATCACCGTCTCGGGTGTCGCGAATGAAAACAGGAACGATTTGACCTACCAAATCGGGCTTGCCGCTGTCAAAATAAACCAGCCAGTCAATGTCCGGGGAATCGGCCCAGCTGCGTCCGATGCACAGACCACTTTCCTCGTCATAGTTCTCGCAGAGAATATCCAGCGTTTCGCCAATCTGAGAAACGGAGAAATCCTCCATGATTTTGGCTTGCAGCTGCATGACCAAATCCGCCCGGTGGCGGGCAACGTCGCTGTCCACCCGGGGCATTTTTGCAGCGGGGGTGCCGTCCTCGGGAGAATAGGGGAATACGCCGGCACGCTGAATCTTTGCATGCTGCAGGAATTCGCACAGCTCTTCGAATTCTTCCTCGCCCTCGCCGGGCAGACCGGTAATCAGACTGGTGCGCAGCACCAGATTGGGAATCCGGGTACGCAGTTTGTCGAACAGAATCCGAATCTCTTCGCCGGTGCCGAACCGGTGCATATTCTTCAGAATGGTATCGTTGATATGCTGAATGGGAATATCCAGATAATTGCAGACCTTGGGTTCTGCTGCAATAGCATCGATCAACTCGTCCGTGATCTCCTCAGGATAGCAATATAAAATACGGATCCAATAAATGCCGGGAATCTGCGCCAGTTCATGCAAAAGTCTGGGCAGCTCCTTTTTACCGTACAGATCCACACCGTACAGCGTGGTCTCCTGTGCTACCAGG
>CAJMMY010000107.1 GCA_905214605.1 uncultured bacterium
CCATTTCTCCGTTGGTGCCGATGTCCAAAAAGAGGAAGTTGCCGGATTTCTCATACAATCCCGAGGCCAGCAGACCGGCCGTAATATCGCCGCCCACATACCCCGCCACGCAGGGCGCATAGGTCAGCGGCACCCCGCGGAGCGTTTCCCCCCGGGGCGTATCAAACAGCGTTTCCGGGTGAAAGGGCGCTGCCGCAATTCCGATTACAGGCAAGCCGGCAAACAAATGCTGCATCACCGTATTCCCCGCCACCACAATTTCCTGCAATTCACGGACGGATTGCCCTGCGCGCTCCAGAACGTCTTCCAGCAGCTGCCAGACCTGCGCCCGAATTTTTTCGGACAGCTCCTTCAGGCCGCTTTCCCGCTCCATGGTGTACTGAATCCGGCTGATCACATCGCCGCCGTAAGGCGCCTGCAGGTTCCATGCACCTCTTTCGCCCAAAAGGGCGCCGGTTGCCCGGTCATATACCCGAACCGCCACTGTGGTGGTTCCCAAGTCCACCGCCGCGCCCCAACCGGTTCTCCCCGGCTCACATGGGGGCAGGGCAACGGTTTCCGTCAAAATAACGCCGCCCATCGATGCGGGCAGGTCAATCACATCTCCCCCTTTGGGAATCAGCTTGCAGGCCAATCGGGGCACTCCGTTCACCGGAACCCGGCATTTTCCGCACCGCCCCCGGCCGCCGCAAGCCGCCGGAATGGAGTATCCCGCGCTCCGCAGCACCGACAGCAGCGTTTCCCCCTCTTCCAACTGTACAAGCCGGGTTTCACTCCCCTGCCGAACCTGAATACTTGACACGAACACCACCCGCCAATATAATGAATGTAAATTTCATTTTACGCAGAAACCAATCGGATTGTCAAGAGGCATTGAACCATGGAAGAAATTCTGAAACTGGCCCGGGAGAACGGTTTTACCCACTTCGGCCCGGTGAATTACGGCGCGCTGATTCCCCTGCCGGAGGTACGGGATATGTGCGCGGCGGACCGCTGCGGAAAATACGGAAAAAGCTGGTCCTGCCCGCCTGCCTGCGGAACCTTGCAGGAGGCATCGGCGGCCATTGCCCGGTATTGCCGCGGGGTTCTGGTGCAAACCACGGGTGCGCTGTCCGACCCCTTTGATTATGACGGTATGACCGCCCTTTCCCAAGCCCATCGGCAGCGCTTTTCCAACTTTGCCCGGCAGGTGCGGTTTCTGTTTCCGGATTGCCTGCCCTTGACTGCCGGTGCCTGCAATCTCTGCAAAAAATGTACCTATCCCGGTAAGCCCTGCCGATTTCCGGACAAGCAGCTAGCCTCTATGGAGGCTTACGGGCTGTTTGTCAGCGATATCTGCGTCCAATCCGGGCTGCAATACAATTACGGTCCCAACACTTTGACGTACACATCTTGTGTACTCTTTTCCGAGAGGTGAATCCCAATGTCCACACCAAAAGAACTATTTCTGGAAACCATTCGTCCCAACGGCCAGCCGGAGCGGGCGCTGAAACAATATGAGGCTCTGTCCATGTGTCTGGACGACCCTATCAATACCTTTCTCCGGGGCAATCGAAAACGGGGCACCACCAGTGTGGACCGTTGGGGAACCACCATCAGTTTCCCGGAAACCGCCCCCGGTCCCATGCCCCTCCACGGCGAGGGCTTGACCGTCTGTCCGGACATCACCCGTTGGAAAGAAACCGTCCGCGTACCGGATATTGCCGGCTGCTGCACGGAGGGGTGGGAGGAATGCCGCACCCGCGCCCGGGAGCGCTGCGGGGAGGACAAATTGCTCACCGCCTTTATGGGTACGGGTATTTTTGAGCAGTGCCACTTCCTCATGGGCTTTGAGGACACGCTGACCAATCTCTACGAGCACCCGCAGGAAATGCATGCCCTGATTGAAACCATTACGGAATACCGGATTCTCTACGCAAAGCTGCTGATTGACAATCTCCGCCCGGACGCCATTTTGTCCCACGATGACTGGGGCACTAAGGCTGCGCTGTTTATGAAACCGGAAATGTGGCGGGAATTCTTCAAAGAGCCCTACCGCCTATTCTACGGATATATCCGCTCCCGGAGCGTCATTGCCATTCACCATGCCGACTCCTATTTGGTTCCCATTGTGGACGATATGGCGGAAATCGGTATTCAGGTGTGGCAGGGTACGCTGCCGGAAAACGATATTCCCGCGCTGCAGCGCCATTTGCAGGGCAAGCTGACTTTGATGGGCGGTTTCGGCGCCGCCATTGACCGGGCAGACGCACAGCCGGAAGAAATTCTGGATTATGCCGCACGGACCCTCCGCGCTTGCTGCCCCGGCGGTCATTTCATCCCCTGCATTACCTATGGTCTGCCCGGTGCGGTGTTTCCTCAGGTCGACCAATCTTTGAATGAGGCTGTGGACCGATACAACGCAGAGCTCCACGTGCCCCACTTCCCCCTGCCTGCCGTGCCCCGGCGGTGCAAATCGCTGCAAACTGCCGGCAGCGCCGGAGATACCACCGCAGCTGCCGAAGACGGCGGCGCAGACTTGATGAGCCGCATTGCCAAAGCCTTGGAGCACGGACAGCAGAAAAAGCTGCTCCAGCTGTGTCAGCAAGCCTTGGACGACGGCTATGCCCCCCAAGAGATTCTCTCTCAAGGCATGATGCAGGGCATGAATGTGTTGGGCGAGGCATTTTCCGCCAACCGTGCCTTTGTGCCGGAGATGCTGATGGCTGCCCGGTGCATGACCGCCGCCACAGAAATGCTCAAGCCCTACATGATTTCCGACAACGCGGAGCAGCTGGGTCGGGTCTGTCTGGGTACGGTGAAAGGCGACATGCACGACATCGGCAAAAATCTGGTGAAAATCATGATGGAGGGCAGCGGCATTGAAGTCATCGACTTGGGCGTTGACGTGGACCCGCAAGCCTTTGTGGATACCGCCGTTGCGGAGCACTGCGGCATCATCGCCTGCTCCTCTCTGCTGACCACCACCATGCAGGAAATGCAGTCCGTGGTTCAACTGGTTGCCCAGCGCGGTCTGCGGGACAACATTAAAATTATGGTGGGCGGCGCGCCCATCAGCCAGAATTTCTGCGAGAGCATCGGTGCGGATATTTATACGGCAGACGCAGCAGCCGCTGCCCGCGCCGCCGTGCAGGTCTTTCAAGCCCGGAAATCCGCCGGCTGAAGGACCGCTCCGCAAAAAATGATTCAGAATCGGACAGAATGGAAGGATATCGCTATGCTGGCTTATACATATCTATCAAAGGGTACATTCGCATTGACCGAGAAACCGAAACCGGAACTGCTCCATGAGCGGGACGCCATTGTCAAGGTCACATTGGCCAGTATTTGCTCCAGTGACCTGCATATCAAGCACGGAAGTGTTCCCCGGGCTGTTCCGGGCATCACCGTGGGGCATGAGATGGTGGGCATTGTGGAATCGGTGGGCAGCGCCGTAACCAACGTCAAACCGGGCGACCGGGTGACGGTGAACGTGGAAACATTCTGCGGCGAGTGCTTTTTCTGCAAGAAGGGCTATGTGAACAACTGCACCGACCAAAACGGCGGTTGGGCACTGGGCTGCCGCATTGACGGTGGGCAAGCGGAATATGTACGGGTGCCCTTTGCCGACCAGGGCTTGAACAAAATTCCTGACGGTGTGACCGACCGACAGGCGCTGTTTGTGGGCGATATCCTCGCCACCGGATTTTGGGCAGCACGTATTTCCGAGATTACCCCGGAGGATACCGTGCTGGTGATCGGCGCCGGTCCCACCGGCATTTGCACGCTGCTGTGCGTGATGCTCAAGAATCCCAAGCGCATCATTATGTGCGAAACAGACGAAAACCGTGTTCGCTTTATCAACGAACACTATCCGGAAGTGCTGACGGTCTCCCCGGAGGCATGTTTGGACTTTGTGCAGGAAAACAGCGACCACGGCGGTGCCGATGTGGTGCTGGAAGTGGCAGGTGCGGACTCCACATTCCGTCTGGCATGGGAATGCGCCAGACCCAACGCCATTGTGACGGTTGTGGCGCTGTATGACAAAGCGCAGACCCTGCCCCTGCCGGATATGTACGGCAAAAACCTCATCTTCAAAACCGGCGGCGTAGACGGCTGCAACTGCGAGGAAACGCTGCAATTGATTGCCGAGGGCAAAATCAACACCGAGCCGCTGATCACCCACACCTATCCCCTCAGCAAAATCGAAGAGGCTTACGAATTGTTCGAAAACAAGCGGGACAACGTCATCAAAGTTGCCGTGGAGTGCTAAGCATCATAAAAACAAGAAAACCGAGTATCTTTCGCGATACTCGGTTTTTGGTATATTTGAAATTTGGGAAAAAGAAAAGCATCTGCTAATGCAGATGCCCTCTATTGGAGGCGCCACCCAGATTTGAACTGGGGAATCGCGGATTTGCAGTCCACTGCCTTACCACTTGGCTATGGCGCCATATTCAGAAAAACAGGAAAGAGGAAATTCCGCCGTCGCGGAATCCTCTCCTGATTATAAGATGGAGCGGGCGACGAGGCTCGAACTCGCTACCTCCACCTTGGCAAGGTGGCGCTC
>CAJMMY010000108.1 GCA_905214605.1 uncultured bacterium
CAGTTATCCGCAGCGGTGTTCCAAGAAACGTCGCCTTTAATCAGCTGATACTTATGATTGGTGTTGTCATAAGGTTTTTCCGTAACCACCGGAGTGGGTGTCGGCGTGGGAGTTGCCGTAGGCACCGGGGTCGCGGTGGTATCCGGGCTGACCGTGGGCTCTGCGCTGGCATCGGGCTCCTCGGTGACATCGGGGCTTGCGTCGGGGTCCTCCGTAGGTGCCGGGGTTTCGGTAATCGCAGGCAGGGTCGGCGTGGGGGAGGGGCTTTCCTCCGCCTGACCGGGGTTCCGCCGGGTAAACTGCATTGCCACAGCAGCAATCATCAGCACCGCCGCAATCAGCAGAACCGCCACCAACGGGCGGGTGTTGAACTTCTTTTCCGGTTCCGGCTGAGCGGCCGGTTTCTCCGGGGCAGACCGTTTTTCCCGTACCGGGGGCTGCTGTCCGGCAGCCGACTTCTGGGGCGCCGTAGCTGCCTCCGCAGCGGCCAGAATTCCGGCCATAATCTGCTCTTCCTTCGCCTGACGCTCCCGCTGACGGTTCAGCGCCGCCTGCAAAGCCTCGCCATGGTCCTTTTCTACCTCTTCGGCAAAGACCTGAAATGCGTCCAGCAATGCGCCGCAGTTTTCGTACCGCTGCTCCGGCTCATACGCCGTTGCTTTGGCAATGATGGCAGCCAATGCCCCGGACACTTGAGGAATGGGGAAATTCTCCCCGCTCATACGGCGGCGCAGAGCGTCCGCCCGGTCAGATGCCTTGGGGTTGGGGTACAGGAACGGCAGGCAGCCTCCGTTGACCCATGTATACATCATCATGCCGATGGCATACACGTCTGCCTGGGGCGTGCATTCCGTTTTCCAGAAAACCTCCGGCGCCAGATACTCAATCTGGTCCGGGGCATAATGCTGGTCCGCTGCCGGTTTCAGCTCCGGTCCCAGACCCACGGCACCGTCTTCCGTCAGACTGATGTTGGCGGGATTCACTCCGCCGTAAAAATCCGTTTCCCGATTTTGGACGGCACTGCACAGCGCCCGAATCAGTTCCACGAACTGCTCCGGCGTCAGACTGCTCAGCCGGTCTCCCAAAACGGCAGACGGGTTCAATTCAAATTCATCGGCCATATTTTTTCACCTCGCAAAGTATGTAAACTATACCACAGAATCCGGGTCAAGTCAATTGAGCCAACGGCGGGAAATCATGGACAATCCCCCGTTTTTACTCATTGATGCGGTCAATCAGCGCGTTGATGCGCTCCGTATATCCCCGCAGCTCCCGGTTCGGTCTTCCGCCCAAGGTACGGCACAGCGCCAACAGCCGCTCCGCGGCGGCAATCAGGTCGCCCAACAGCCGCAGCGACTTGGTGGGCACCTTCACCGCCTTGGTAATGGGAACGCCCTCGGTGACCAGCTCGAACTCGTCCTTTGCCAAGTCAAAGCAGGTTCCGGAATAGGGGGCATACGCCTCATACCCCAACCGCTGGGTCAAGGTCTGGGCAAAGCGGTTGCACACCTCGTCCTCGCCGTGATTGACAAACACAGCTTTGGGCGGCAATTTCAATGCGCCAATCCATTCCAGCAAGCCGTCCCGGTCCGCGTGTCCGCTCATGCCCGGCAGCCATGCAATTTCCGCATGAACCGCAATTTCCTCGCCGAACAGCTTGATGCTCTCCGCACCGTCCAGCAATCTCCGTCCCACCGTTCCGTCAGCCTGATAGCCCACGAACAGAACGGTGCATTCTTTCCGCCAGAGATTGTGTTTCAGGTGATGGCGAATCCGTCCGGCATCACACATACCGGAGGCGGAAATAATCACCTTCGGCGTGGGGTCAAAGTTGATGTTCCGGGATTCCTCCGTGGTCTGGGCAATGTTCAGCCCCGGGAAAATCAGCGGATTCACACCCAAATCCATAATGTACTGGGACTCCTCGTCCAGATATTCCTTATCGCACTGGAGAAACACGCTGGTGGAGTTTTCCGCCAAGGGGCTATCCACGTACACCGGGAAGTCCGGGTGATTTTTCACCAGACCCTCTTCCTTGATTTGCCGGAGGAAATACAGCATTTCCTGGGTCCGACCCACGGCAAATGCGGGAATTACCACATTGCCGCCCCGGTCAAAGGTCCGCTGCAGGCACTCCGCCAGCGGGTGAATGATGTCCTTATGCTCCTCGTGTAAGCGGTCGCCGTAGGTGGATTCGATGACCACATAATCCGCCTCTTCCACCGTCTGGGGATTTCGGAGAATGGGCTGATTTTTGTTGCCCACGTCGCCGGAAAACAGAATCTTCCGTTCCGTTTCTCCTTCTTTCAGCCAAATTTCGATATTTGCCGAACCCAGCAAATGGCCCGCGTCATTGAACCGCACGGTGATATGCTCGTTGATTTGCACCTTTTGCCCGTAGCTGCAGGGACGGAACAGTTTCATCAATCCCTCTACGTCCTGCACGGTGTATCGCGGCTCCACCGGCGCACGACCGGCGCGCTCTTCTTTCCGGGACTTCCACTCCGCATCTTGCTGCTGAATGTTGGCGCTGTCCCGGAGCATAATATCCGCCAGCATACAGGTTGCTCCCGTGGCATACACCGTGCCCCGGAATCCGTTTTTATACAGCAGCGGCAAATCGCCGGAATGATCAATGTGGGCATGGGTCAGCAGCACAAAGTCAATATCTCCCGGCTGCACCGGAATTTCCACATTTTCATACAGGTCCTTGCCCTGCTCCATACCGCAGTCCACCAGACCTTTGATGCTGCCCACCTCAATGAGAGAGCAGCTGCCGGTCACTTCATGGGCTGCGCCGATAAACGTCAGTTTCATGGAATCACCCTCCGTAAACTGCCAAAAATTTCAGTACCACCTGAATGGAATTCTGCGCTGCCTGGGCAGCGAATGTGCTGTAATCCATGGACCCGCCCTCACCATCGGAGATGGTGCGCAGGACCGCAAAGGGAACCTGATTGACAAAGCAGACCTGACCCACGCTGGCGCCTTCCATTTCAGCCGCCGCAGCGCCGAAGGTCTCCCGAATCCACTGTTTTTTCTCCGGCGTGTGAATAAACTGGTCGCCGGAGGCAATGGTGCCGGTGCGGTGCAGGAATCCCAGTTCCTCGGCGCACTGCCCCAGCAGATGCACCATGGTTTCGTCTGCCGGGAAGTACACCCGGTTGATGCCGGACACCAGACCCACCGGGTCGCCCAACGCGGACGTATCCATATCATGCTGACACAGCTGCTCCGCCGCAACAATTTCAAATACGTGCAAATCCGGCAGCAAAGAGCCCGCCACGCCCAGATTCACAATGCAATCCGGCTGATAGCGAAGAATCATGGTCTGTGCGCACATGGCGGCAAACACCTTGCCGATGCCGCACACCGCCGCAACAATCTCCTTGCCGAATGCCTTGCCTTTATAAAATGTAATGCCGCTGACGGTTTCCCGCTCCACCTGCTCCATGGCCGGCAGCAGATTTTCCAGCTCCAGCTCCATGGCCGCAATCACTCCGATGGTCATGCCTGCGCTCCTTTCGGGTAAGAGAAATCCGTTGCGGTCCGGGCATTCAGCACTTCCAGATACCGACGGCACTCGGATTTTGCGTTCTCCAGATTCAGCGTCCGGTAGTTGCCGCACTCCACTTCGCTGCCGCCGAACACGGGACCGTCATAGTCCAGCGTCTGCTGCAGCACCTGCTTGGTCTCCTCCAGAACCTTTTCCGGACTCTGGTTCCGCACCAACAGATAAAAACCCGTCTGGCAGCCCATGGGTCCGAAGTAAATCACGTCCGAGGCAATCTCCGAATTCCGAATGAAAGTTGCAAACATGTGCTCCAACGTATGCATGGTGCTGTCGGACATATAATCCCCGGCGTTGGGTTTCCGGGTCCGCAAATCATAGGTGGTAATGTCCCCGTCCACCCGAGAGATGTAAAACCCCGGGTTCAGGACCGTGTGATCAATTGTAAAACTGGTAATTTTATGGATTCCCATTTGGAACCCCTCCCATTCTGGTCAATTGCCGGAATTCCGGCCGTATTTCCGGCGCCGAGCCCTGTCGACACCTCGTCTATGTTATTATAGTGTTTTTAGGAAAGGGTTGTCAACAGCAGGAATGACCGGGCCGCAATTTTGCCCATTGCATTTTACTGTCGGTTTTCATATAATTGAGGAAAGAAAAAGAATGGAGGCGCGTGGTATGCAGCTTCTGAAACGAATTCGTTGGGTTTACGTTTTACTCTCCCTGTTTTTAATTGGTGTGGGTGTGTGTCTGTTCCTGCAGCCGGGGCTTTCCTCCGCAACGGTGTGCTGCGCCGTAGGCTTGGGGGCCATGCTGTTCGGCATTGTGAAAATCGTTTTGTATTTTCTCCGGGAGCTGAACGAAATGGCGGAGCAATACGACTTTGCCATCGGCG
>CAJMMY010000109.1 GCA_905214605.1 uncultured bacterium
TCGATGACCACCAGTCCCAGATTTTCAATTCTCCGGCAAGCCGCGTTCATATCCGCAACGGACAAAATGGGGTTGTCGTCCACGTACATATTCGTCCGGCTGATGGTGGTGGCTGCCGCGCCGATACGCCGCCAGTCCTCCTCCGTCAGATTACCGGTCAGCAGCTTTTTGCCGTTCACAAGGCCCTCATACGCCAGCATACGGGTCACAATCTGTTCCCGGGCCATTTCCAGAGAGAAGATGGCAACAGCCTTATCCGTATTCTTGGCAACGCTCAAAGCGATGTTCAGCGCAATACTGGTTTTACCCATACCCGGTCGCGCAGCAATGAAAATCAATTCACCGCTGTTCAAACCCAGAATTCGCTTATCAATATCCGGCAAACCGGTGGAAAGTCCGGGAATTGCGTCCTGACTTTCCGCAGCCTCCTGAATCTGGGCATAGGCATTGTTCACCACCTGCGCCACCGGCATCAAGCCGCCGGTATTCCGTCCTTGGCGCAGCGCATAAATCTTGCGCTCCGCAGCCTCCAAAACGGTGCCCGCCTCGCCGGTGCCGTCATAAACCATGTCATTGATTTCGCTTGCCACATCGCACAAGCCCCGGAGCAGCGCCTTATCCCGTACGATGGCGCAGTACTCCAGCACATTAGCCGCTGTGGGGGTGGACTGCATCAAGTCCCGAATATATTTCTCGGACTCGTTTTCCCGGTAAACGCCCCGGACTTTCATCTGGTCCAGTACTGTAATGGGGTCGATGGTCTGTCCGTAAGCGAACATGGTGTAAACCGTTTCAAAAATATCCCGGTTGGCGGTAATAAAGAAATCTGCCGCAGACACCTTATCCACCACGTCCGGAATACACCGGGGGTCAATGAGCATGGAACCGAGAATGGCCTGTTCCGCCTGCGTATTATGGGGTGCCTGTCGTCCTAACAGTTCTTCCATAAGCTCGCCTCACCGTTCCTGTGTGATTATTTTTCCTCGCTGACCACAACGTGAATCGTTCCGCTGATTTCATAGCCGAACTTGCATTTCACTTCGTAGCTGCCGTAGTTTTTGATGGGCTCAGGCAGAACGATTTTGTTCTTTTCAATCTGCATGCCGTGCTGTTTTTCCAGCGCGTCGCTGATTTCCTTGCTGGTCACAGCGCCGAACAGACGGCCGTTTGCCCCTGCCTTTGCAGAAACCCGAACCACCAGGCTCTCCAATTTCTTTGCGTTGGCATTTGCCTCTTCCTTTTCCCGGGCAATCTGTGCCAGACGAGCCTTCTCCTGCAATTTAAATGTATTCAGCGTGTCTGCCGTAGCCTCTTTTGCCAGTTTCTTCGGCAGCAGGAAATTCCGTGCGTAGCCGTCGGAAACTTCCTTCAGCTCGCCCCGTTTGCCTTTTCCTTTCACGTCTTCCAGAAAAATAACTTTCATCTGTGTCATTCCTTTCTATTCGATCCAATTTATGAGATTGGGAATCATTCATCAAGATATGCATCAATGGTTTTCCGCAGCTGCTCCAATGCCTCCGGCAGAGAAATGTTGTCCATCTGCGCCGCAGCCGCCGCGCGGTTTCCGCCGCCGCCCAGCTTTTCCATAATCAGCTGCACGTTCATATCGCCAATGGAACGTGCCGATGCAAACACGTTGCCCTCCGCGGTGGGATAAATCACAATCGATGCCTCTGCCCCGGCGATATTCAGCAAATCGTCTGCCGCTTGCGCCGCCACCACACGATTCTGGGGTGTCTCGGGCGCCGCGATAATCACACCGCGGTAATTCTTAGCCGACTGCATAATTCGATATTTCTGCACGTTGCAGGCCATATCGTTTTGCATCAGCCGTTTCACCGCCGTGGGGTCCGCCCCTACGCGCCGCAGGAATGCTGCGGATTCAAAGGTGCGCTCACCGGTACGAATATTAAAGCTCTTGGTATCCAGCATAATACCGGACAGCAGAGATTCTGCCTCGATTTTGGAGATTTCCTCCGGTTTCACAATTTCCTGGAGCAATTCCGCCATCAATTCGCTGGCAGACGACGCGCTGGGTTCCAGGAAACTCAGCACCGCCCGGTCGATGTAAGACGCGCCCCGGCGATGATGGTCCACCACCGCAACCCGGTTGCAGGTTTGCAGCAAGCCAAGGCTTTCCACCTGCTCCGGACAGTTGGTATCCACAACCACCAGCAGCGTCCGGGAATCCACCCGAATCATGGCCTCCCGTTCCGATACGAACAAATCCTTGCACTTTTCGTCCTGCTCCAGCTTTTGAATCAGCGGCTTGGCCGGGCAATTCTTATCAATGACGATATGCGCCTTGACGCCGCAGACCTTTGCCGCGCAGCAAACGCCTACTGCCGCGCCCACCGCGTCCAAATCCGCAAACTTATGGCCCATGACCAGCACCATACTGGAATCCACAATCAGTTTCCGCAGCGCATTGGCCATCACCCGGGATTTCACCTTGGTCCGGGTCTCCATAGCGCTGCCCCGACCGCCGTAAAATTCAAAGTTGAACCGATTCTTGATGACCGCCTGGTCACCGCCCCGGGACAATGCCATTTCAATGCCCAATCCAGCAAAGTGGAAATTCTCTGCCAAGCTGCCGCCGTCCCGACCCACGCCCACGCTAAGGCTGGCATGAATGCCCACGGGATTGACCACAGAATGAACCTTTTCCAGAATGGAGAATTTATCCTCCATCAGTTGTGGCAGATACCGTTCCTCAAATAGGAACATATACCGGTCTCTGTCATATTTCTGCAGCATGCCATGCTTGCCGTCGGTCCACTGAATGATTTTCTCTTCAATGGAATCCCGCAGCTCGCCGCGCACACGGTCCGACTGATTCTTCAGCAGTTCGTCATAGTTGTCGATGACAATGATGGCCGCCACCGGTTTTGAGGCCTCGTATTCCTCCCGGATTCGGTCATATTCCGTCACATCTACCCAGTAGGTGATGCCCATAAAATCACCGCTCTGCTCGTCCCGGTCGGTATTGACGATATTTCCGTGCACCCGATATTTTTTTCCGCCGATTTCCAGCAAGCCGGGATACTGCGTTTTGCCTTCCAACAGCCACTTTCCGCTGAAATTCGGAACAAACTCGGAAATCGGTTTATCGTACTTAAAACCCTCCGAACCGCACATGTCAAAGAAAATATGGTTGGCCCAAATCAGCCGGGTATTTTCAATACTGAACACCGCCATCGGCAGCGGAAAATTCGTCAAGGTATTATTCCTTGCCGTATCCGCATTATAGGACACCGATTCCAGCATTTTCAGCAATTCTTTTTGACCCTTGCGATTGGCCACAAATGCGTAAATCAGCAGAATAACCAGCACCACTGCCTCTCCGGCCGCAAGGTAATATTCTCCGATTACCAACGAGGCGACCGCAAACAGCGCCAGACAAATCAAGTACAATCTGGGGCTCTTCTGATCGGATCTGCCAAATTTTTTGAACATTTTCATACCTCCTGCAGATAAATGCCCATAGTCATCCAACATAGTCAGATATTATATCAAATTCGTGAACCAAATACAATACAGAAATTCGGATTCCTTACCGGAATCCCAGGAAAAATCAAGCTTTTCCCAATTCCGGTTTTCTTTCGATTTCCCGGTCAAATGGACAATTTCAGAGAAATTTCATTGAAGGTTCCCTCCTGCTTTGCTATAATCATGTCAAGGAGAGATGCACTATGATTACATTTTCTGAAAGCTGTATCCGCTGCGGTACCTGCGCGCAGATATGCCCCACACACCATTTATTTTTCAAGCCCGGAGAGGGTCCCATGGTCCGGGAGAATCTGCCCTGTATGGAATGTATGCACTGCGCGGCAGCCTGCCCCAAAAAGGCCATTCATTTTTCCCATGTTCCCGCCTACGAAGAGTACCCCGAAATGCCGGAAGACGAAACCCTGCGCTTGATTATGACCCGGCGGAGCAACCGCCACTACAAAAAAGAGGCGCCCCCGGCAGAGGACATCAACTGGGCATTGGATTTGGCGCAGTGGGCACCCAGCGGAAAAAATCTTCACGAAGTCCGTTGGATTGTACTCCACGGCGCAGACCGCTGCAACGCATTTTACAACAAACTGGTGGACACCTGCGCGGAAGTCAATATTTTGCCGGAACTGGTCAATCAGCGAAAAAAAGGCAATCCGGACAGCGTAACCTGCGGCTGCTCTGCGCTGATTTTTGCCCTGATGCCCGACAAAAATTTCAACGGTGATACCGACGCTATTATCGCAACCACAACATTGGAGCTGCTGCTGCGGAAATGTGATATCGGCAGCTGTTGGGGCGGCTATGTCACGTGGCTGTCCAAAAATCTCAAGCAGCTCCAGGAATATCTGCAGATTCCCGCAGGATACCATGTCGCCTGCAGCCTGCTGT